>JADZBJ010000151.1 GCA_020852155.1 Saprospiraceae bacterium
AGACTTAAAAAAGCAAGATAAAAGGTCAAAATGGTCAAAATGGCTGCGGTAGTGCTGCCCATTTTCCAATTGCCCAGACGCACTCTTTTACGTAAAAAAGTCATGATAGGTTTGCCCAACATAGACATCACCCAAGCCAGTAACAGGTAGGTAACAATATCAGAAAAGTACCAGCACAGGCTGAGTAAAATGATGACGCCTACGACAACTAACCAATTTCGTTTGAGGTAATTCATGCGGTTTGTTTTTTTGTGTATTTGGCAAAGATATACAGGAACTGATTAGTTGCATCTCCCGAAACCGAAACGCAATACAAACGTTTGTTGATCTGCAAAACCTGCAAGGCTGTTTTAACGCACAGGTAAAAAAGACAATGGCCACAACCACCCAAGATATGCCTCATCCATCACTCAACATCTATATATCCATGAAACCAGTATTGTTGTTGTTCATCTGGAGCATTCTTTCCAGTTTTTGCGCCCATGCCCAAGGCCCCCTCGACGGCTACATGAAAGGCCGGGGCAACCTTGATCTGGCGCCTTCCGTTTCCCTGAACAATGCTACCCGTTTTTCCGGCCTGGGCGGACAATTATATCAGGAAAGTTACAGCGGGCGCATGTTGAGCCTTTTTGCCGAATATGGCGTCACAGAACGTTTTGACCTGGTGGGCGTGGCTGCCGCCGTATTTACCGAAGCCCGAAGCGGCTTGCAAGACGGCGGTTTGTATGTGAAATATCGTATTTTTCAAGAAAATACAAGCGCTAAAAGCCAGTTGAGCCTGATTTTAGCGACAGGCGCCAGTTTTCCAATCTCTGATTACGAACCGACGGCCAGCGGCGCTTTGGGGCAGAAAGCCGTCGTTGCTCCTGTCAGGCTGATTACACAGTGGGCATCGCCCTGGGGCGTTTTTGTGAACCTCACCGGCGGCTACAACTGGCGATTAGATGACCTGAAAGAAGAGGATATTGCAAAGGTCAGAAAGTTCAGGCCCGATTATGCCCCGGACGCACCGCCCGATTTTACAACGCTGCTGTTCAAAGTCGGATTTCCGGCCCGGCATTATTATCTGGATGCGTGGGTCGAAAAGCAATTCACAAAGGGCGGTGCAAACTACATTCAGGATGTGCCGGATTTGCCGCAGGCCTGGGGCGTTTCCTATACGCAGGTGGGCGGCGTTTTCTATTATTCGCCTTCCGGCAAAAACGGCGTTTATGTCAGCGGTGGATATTTCATCAATGGACGCAACACCAGCCTGTTGAGCCGACTGACTTTCGGGGCGGTCTTTAAACTGTAATAGCATCAATGTCCGCCCGGAGCATCAAAAAATCAAGCAGCGGTGACAGCACCTTTTTGTGCAATTGCTGATCTGTCCAGTTTCGGGGCGTCAGGCTGAGCCATTCCTGTAAAATTGTGATGGCCACGGGGTCGTATTGCATGGCTAATCTCAAGGGCGCATCGGCATGATGGTGGATAAAATCTTCAACATTCATCGCCTCCAGCATGTGGTGCGTAAAGGCTGGCGACCAGCGAATGCCCGGGCGAATCAAGGCATCTGTCAGAAAGTAGGGATTGCCGGAGGTGCGTTGCGCCATGAAATACTGCTCCACTTCGCGGTCGCTCAGTTTACTCAGGGCCTCTTTATCTTGTTGAATGTCGGAAGTAACCGTCGGAATGGCGGCCCGCTGCGCTTGTTTTCGGGGCAGGGGAGGCAATTCGGTGAGGGACTGATTGGCCTGTGCATTTTCTCGTAAAACATACGACCATGCCGGTTGAAATTGCGCCAGCCATTTACCGCGCTCGCCGACAACTAATTTAATCAGGTGGCGATATGGCGTGAATTTGCGCGTTGTCCCGGCATTTAACACAGATGTCAACCATTCCGGTGGCACTGTGATATTATGTTGCTGCATTTTTTCAAACAACAAAGCGGCGAGTGGCGCAAACAAATCCGGACGTTTGAAAATGCGTGTCAACAACTCGCCGTAAACGGTCGGGGCAATATTATCCGTCATCAAAAAAGGCGATACAGCCGATGCGGCCAGTTGTGGCTGATGAGCAGCGGCATCGCGGGCTTGCATCAGGGCCAACCCCGACAGCAAAACCGCTTCTACGCGCGTATCGTCAAGGTGCTTCAGCGCATTGGCGACCGGCGCCGGGAAATCCGAAACCTCTACCGGACGTCGCTCCGTGCCTAACAGAATCGCCTGTTTGAGTTTGGGCGTCATGGTTGAGCGTTGTTGATAACGGCTTCGACCCTGAATCCGGCCTGACGAAGCAGCGCAACTACGCCGCTTTTACCGCCAAGGTGACCTGCGCCTACGGCAAAAAAAGTAGATTGTCGGCGCATTTGATAGTCCATTTCAGCGATCCAGTTGCGGTTTCTGCGATTTAACAACAGTTCCTCATAATTACCCATGCCTTCTTCGGCGGAAATTTGCGCCTGCATCGTACTGATGTCCTCCGATTTATACAACCGAATCATTTTTTCCATTTGATTCTCTTCTCCGGCCTCCAGGGTGGCTGTGCTGCGGAGTCCATCTACCAGCATTTTGGCTTGCACGGCATACGGAATGGAGTCAAACACCGCCATTTGATATTCAGCAGTTTCCAGGCCGCCTGTCTGGATTTTACGACGGCGGGCCATGCGGTATAACTCCATTTCAACAGAAGTGGTGGCGCCCATTGATTCAGCGTCGGGGCCGCCCTCTTCTTCGCCCAGCATCATGCTCAGAAACATGGGTTTCACCCGGTCAATCATGCCCATGGGCAATCCTTTTTTGGAAGCCGCTTCTTTTACAAAAGCATAATCTTCGGCAGAAATCAAATCTTTCAAGGTTTTTCCGCCACCCATCATGCTTTTAGTGATGAGGCTGAGTTGTGCCTTGAAATTGGTCATTTGCTTCATGTCAATTTCAAAAACGACACGCTTGGAGCGGTCGAAGGCGTGGCGCGTTGCGTCAGACAATTCAAAGTCGGACTTGGGGATCATGTGTATAGTGCCGTAAACAAAGGAGGGTTTTTTCAAACCGTTTCCGCTTACCTTCCACAACAGCGCGCGTTCGGTCGGCACGATTTGGTCGGGCGCATAAACGACCTTTTGATTTGACTTACAGGACGTGAGTCCGAGAATAAAGGTGGTGGCCCAAAAAAGTAGTTGTTTCATATTCATTGAAAATAGCCGGCAAAGGTACCGACTTGACAGCTCGTTTGAACACAGCATCTGTATTCTGGTTGTCTGGCGTTTTGCAAATCATTGGTGAATATGTACCCGGATTAAAGTGATTTTGAAGATTTACGTGATTGATTCTCCTGATTTTCAAGGATTTACAGATGCGGCTTTCTCAAAAGCACTTTGCGTTGACTATAAGCGGCGCACATCAACCAGAGTTTACTGCATGGAAGTTTAAAACACGTTTATTTTTGCGCCATGCCCGCCCCCCGGTTTACCTGGACACAGAAGACAAAACCAGCTTTGTTGCTGGCTTTGGTTGTGCTGCACTCGACAGCCTGGGTATTGTTATGGCAATGGCAACAGCAAACGGTTAGGCACAATGCGCAACTGGTACTTGCTTCCGGCTCAAATGAAGTATCAACTGTTACGTTGCAACGCTCGTTCTTTGAGCAAATCAAGGTCAAAAAGCACGAAATCGTCTTACACGGGCGCTTGTACGACTTCAAAAATCTTCAAGCAGTCGGCGATTCTGTTACCGTGGAACTGTACCACGACCGCTACGAAGAGCAGTTGTACTCCCTCCTGCGTCAATTCTTTTCTAATGATTCATCCGGCAACGGGTTAGTGCCTACGCTGCTGGTACATTGTCTGTTTACGCCCTTTGATCTGCCTGAAATCCCTTTCATATCAGAACCCCAACTGGTTATTTCAGATCATATTGAGCAGTGTTTTTCGGCGCAAAAACTGATGCCGCAAAACACACCGGACAGCCTTTTTTCACCACCTGATTTTTGTGGTTGAGCGAGTAGGGGGGAGTTGGTGATTTGGTTAATTGGTTATTTGGTTATTTGTTATTTTGAATCTTGCTATATAGATTTTGTTATTTATTTGATGAATAACCAAATAACCAATTAAACAAATAGCCAACTAAACAAATAACCAATTAAACAAATCACCAACAATTCCCCTCTCCGCTCCTTTCAAAGGCTTTTATCTGTCCATTTGCAAGCGGCGAACGCACTTGCACTCAATACAATTTTCATGAAAAAAATACTACTTGTGTTTGTCCTGTTGGCAGGGCAAGCCCTTCACCTGTTGGCACAACAGGATACAACCCATCAAGCCATTTTCCTGGAGGAAACAGTCATTTCTGCCAATCGTCAGGCGCAGAGCCGTGCGACGGTATCGCAACAGGTGGCCATTATTAACAAGGCGCAGATTGAGCGCCAGAATGCTCAAACAACGGCCGATTTGCTGCTGAACTCCGGTACTGCCTTTGTCCAAAAAAGCCAGCAGGGTGGGGGCAGCCCCGTCCTACGCGGCTTCGAGGCCAGCCGCATTCTGTTGGTCATTGACGGTATTCGCATGAATAATGCGATTTATCGCGCAGGCCACCTTCAGAACATTATTACCGTTGACAATTCCATGCTGGATCGCGCCGAGATTTTATTTGGCCCGGCGTCAACAGTATATGGCACAGACGCGCTGGGTGGCGCGATCGCATTCTATACTAAAAACCCTCAATTATCAATGGACAAGCGATTTTTAGCAAGCGGAAACGCTTTTATACGCCTGGGTACCGTAAATGAGGAAAAAACTGTTCATGCCGACATTAATCTTGGTGGCCGAAAATGGGCTGGCCTGACGTCGTTTACGTACAGTGATTTTGGCGATTTGCGCATGGGTAAAAATGTAGGTTTTTCATCGCCATTTGGCTTGCGCCCCTACTATGCACAGCGTTTTGGCGAGGTGGATTCGCTGGTTAAAAATGATGATCCGTATATGCAGAAATTCAGTGGGTATCAGCAGTACGACGTCATGCAAAAGATTGTTTTTCAACAAAATGCCGGACTGCGCCATATGCTGAATGTTCAGTACAGCAATTCATCGGATATTCCGCGTTATGATCGCCTGACCGACCCTAAGGGAAAGGGTTTGAACTCTGCTGAATGGTATTATGGCCCGCAGGAAAGACTGTTGGCGGCGTACCACCTCACCAAAGACCATGCAGGCTGGTTTGACGGTGGCTTGCAGACCATTATCAGTTATCAGGATATTCAGGAAAGCCGCCATAACCGCAATTTTGGCGGCGCCAACCGTACCGACCGCGTTGAAGAAGTCAGTGTAATCGGCTTTACTGCCAATGGAACCAGAATGATGCGCCGCGGTAGCCTGAGGCTGGGCCTGGATGCTCAATTCAATGACGTAACCTCTACGGCTAAACGTGTCAATGTGTCAACTTTGGCAGAATCCGCTCAAACTACGCGTTACCCTGATGGCGGCAGTTCGATGTACAATATGGCCGCATACGCTACCCATGACTGGCAATCCAGCAATGAATCATGGGCGTTTAGCGAAGGTATTCGAGTGGGCTATTCCAGCATGAATGCCACATTTGTTGATACAAGCATCACCAAATTCCCGTTTTCTGAAGTTGCACAAAATTCACCGCTGGTTTCAGGCAGCCTGGGCGCTGTCTGGAAAGGAAATCCTGACTGGCGTGTATCCTTTAACCTGTCTTCCGGCTTCCGAATGCCTAATGTGGATGACCTGGCCAAGGTGTTTGATTCTCAACGCGGAAAAGTCATTGTACCTAATCCTGACCTCGGGCCGGAACAGTCATACAATGCGGAAATCAACGTGATGCGCAACCTGGGCAAATATTTGCGTTGGGAAAATGTCGTTTGGGCAACGGCACTTCAAAACGCTATTGTAACGGACGTGTTCCAGTTTAATGGAAAAGACTCGATTGTTTACGACGGTACATTAAGTCAGGTGTTGGCCAACCAAAACAAACGCGAGGCAAGGCTTTATGGCTGGTCGAGCAATCTTGAAGCCGATGTGTACGATAATTTGGCTTTGTTTGGCTCTATCGCCTATACACGCGGGCGTATTCTTGAGGATGAAGGAACAAGCCCACTGGATCACATTCCGCCAATGTATGGCAGGGTAGGGGCGCGGTGGCATACGCCACATGCCTGGGTGGAAAGTTTTATCCTGTTTAACGGTCGTAAAAAACTGGAGGATTATAACCTCGAAGGGGAAGATAACCTGCAATATGCACCAGCCAACGGTATGCCGGAATGGGCAACTTTGAATTTGCGCGGTGGTGTCAATATCCTGTCGAATTTGAAAGTACAGGCTGGTATTGACAATATTTTTGATACCCAATACAGGGCTTTTGCATCCGGCATTAATGCACCGGGCCGAAATTTCTGGGTAACACTCAGGGCTGGATTTTAAGTGGTGAGTGGTAAGTGATTAGAGGTGAGATTTTCAACATCAACAGATTATGAAAAACTCACCTCTAATCACTTACCACTTACCACTCAACTATTACCAGAATACAATGTAGAGCGCGGCGAGAATGCCGGAAATGATCAGCGCCCCGATACTGAACGTAGAGGAGGTTTTGAACATGGAAGTGTCCACGCGCATCGCCTTTGGATTGTCCTTGCTTTTTGGATCAAGCAGGCTGATCACAACCATCATGGCCACCAGCGCTACAAATGCCCAACCCATACGATCCAAAAATGGAACATCAGGCATCCAGGCTTTAAACCCGAAACCGAGTGGAATAGTGGCTAATGCTGCAACCAATGCTGCGTTGGCTGTGGCGCGTTTCCAGAAGAAGCCCAACAGGAAAATAGCCACTACACCAGGCGAAATCAAGCCGGTAAACTCCTGAATAAACTGGAAGCCTTGCTCCAGGCGTTGCAATTGAGGCGCTACCAGAATAGCAATAATCATAGCCGCGATAATCACCCAACGACCCGTTAAAACCTGCTTGGTTTCGCTGGCATCGCGGTCCATGTATTTTTTATAAATGTCCAGGGTGAAAATGGTAGCAATCGAGTTGGCCTTACCAGCCAACGATGCCACGATGGCCGCCGTCAATGCTGCAAACGACAATCCTTTCAGGCCAGGGCCTAACAAGTTCAGCAAAACCGGATATGCTTTGTCCGGTTTCACCTCGCCTGCGGCGTTCATCATTTCCTGTTGGAACATACCGTTTTGGTGCAAAACGTAGGCTGCAATACCTGGAATGACGACAATAATAGGCATCATTAATTTCAGGAAAGCAGCAAATAGCAAACCATTGCGCGCAGTGCCGAGGCTGGCGCCCAGTGCGCGTTGCGTAATGTACTGATTACATCCCCAGTAGTTGAGGTTGGCAATCCACATGGCGCCGATCAATACGGTCAGACCTGGCAGATCTTTGTAGTGCTCATTCGATTTGTCAAAAATCATGTGGAAGTGTCCCGGCGCTTTGTCGGTCAGCATACCCAGACCAGCCATTGCACCGTCGCCGCCAAATTGATTGGAAACCAGTTCCAGTGCCAGATAGGTCGTAAACAAACCGCCCAATACCAGCACGGCTACCTGAATAACATCCGTGTAACCAATTACTTTCATGCCGCCAAGCGTAATGATAATGGCAAAAACGGCCAGGAAAATGGCGCACGCTGTAAAACTGAAACCTGAAATGGTCGAAACCGCAATCGCACCCAGATATAGGATAGAAGTCAGGTTGACAAATACGTAAACCAAGAGCCAGAAAACAGCCATCATCGTCGCCACCAAGGGACTGTACCGCTTTTCCAGAAATTGCGGCATGGTGTAAATCTTGTTGGTAATGTAGCCAGGCATAAAAAAGATTGCCACAACAATCAATGTTGCCGCAGCCATCCATTCGTAAGAGGCAATCGCCAAACCCATCGCAAAGCCCGAGCCGCTCATGCCGATAAATTGCTCGGCGCTGATGTTCGAGGCAATCAGGGAGGCGCCGATAGCCCACCAGGTCAATGAACCTTCGGCCAAAAAGAAATCCGCAGCGCTGTTTTCGCCCGATCGTTTTTTACGGTAGATCCAGTACCCATAAGCGGAAACCACTATGAAATACGTCAGAAATACTGCGTAGTCCAAAAATTGTAATGCTGATCCCATGTAGTGTGAAAGTATTTTTTTAGTGAAAAAGAAATCTATACAATTTTAAAATTGGTGTTGGCTATGGCGCTCAAATGTATGCAGTCAATCCGATCTGAAAAAATAAAAAAGTTCACGTTCGAAACTTGCACAGTTTCCAGAAAGGTCTTTCCTTTGCAGTCCATTTTGAAAATATGGTTTCCTGGCCGAGCGGTTAGGCACAGCTCTGCAAAAGCTGCTACAGCGGTTCGAATCCGCTGGAAACCTCCAAAAGTATTTAACAACGGCCAACCCGATTCATTCGGTTTGGCCGTTTTGCATTTATAGTCAACCCAAAGTGGTTTTGAACAAGCCGTGTCTGTAAACCCTTGAAAATCGTAAAAACTTAGTCGTAGAGCATTTCCCGCAGATTTTCTGCGGAATCTGCGGGAAAATCTGCGTTATCTGCGGGAAATTTGTCTAACTCGGAATTACCAAGGGGGCTGGGCTAAGTTTTTACTGAAAATCTATAAATCCTGCAAATCCTGATCCGATATGGGTAAATTATTCAAATGGCCGCTGATTCTGATTATTCGCTTTTATCAGCTGACCCTTTCGCCATTGCTTGGCCCGAATAAATGTCGTTATCAACCGACCTGCTCTCACTATGCCATTGAGGCCATACAAACCTGGGGGCCATTCAAAGGGACGCTGATGGCCATGAAGCGCATCTGGCGTTGCCACCCCTGGGCAACTCATCCGGTGTACGATCCGGTGCCTAAAAAAGAAGATGCGCCGCCTCATGCATGACTGATTCGCCTCAGGGATGCGAATTTTTTGTTAAAATTTTCATTTCATTAGCAGTTGTTTAAAATTCGCTTTCGATTTTAACAAATTTTCTAAAAACCCTAACACCGTCTTATCACTTTTCTGTCGGCTGATCCTTCACTTTTGGGGCATCAAGTATGCCTAAATACATCAGCCATGCGCAACTTCCAATTTTATTTCCTCGCCATCATCTCTTTCACGCTTTTATTGTCTGCCTGCCGCTCCGCTCAAAAATATACCGAGCGCGGTGATTACGATGCGGCTATCGAATTCTGTATCAATAAGTTAGAAGGCAAAAAGAACAAGAAAACCGAATACGTTCAGGGCCTTGAATTAGCCTTCCGCAAGGCTCAGGAGCGCGACCTGAATGAAGTCAGTCGCCTCACTGCCGACGGCCGCGGCGAACTCTGGGCTTCAATCCACCGCATTCACACACGAATGGTCGATCGCCAGCGCAAAATCCAACCGCTGATACCTCTGCGCTCCAAAGACGGCTATAATGCCCAGTTTAATCTGCTTGACGTAGCCACCATGGAACGTGAAAGCCGCGCCAAAGCCGCAGATTATCTCTACACTAAAGCACAACAAAAAATCGCCCGCGCCGAATATGGCGACCGTCTGGCTGCCCGCGACGCTTATCGCGACTTGCAGGAACTCGAACGCACCTATTACCGCGACTACCGCGATAAAAATCAGTTACTTGCCCGAGCCAGAAGTCTGGGCACCACACACATCCTGTTTGAAGTGAAAAACCAGACCGGGCGTGTATTGCCTGTCGGTTTTAATGACCGGATATTGGCTTTCAGCACCAGCGATCTGGATAGCGAGTGGAAAATGTACCATTTCGATCAGGACAACAACACTGAGTTGGATTATAAAATCGTGTTCCGCCTGTCGAATATTGACCTCAGCCCCGAGCGCGTTCACGAGCGAGAATATGTGGATGAAAAAACCATTCAGGATGGCTGGGATTACGTGCTTGACCAAAAAGGCAATGTCAAAAAAGACTCACTGGGCAATGATATCAAGGTAAAACGCATGGCTAAAGTGCGTGCCCGCGTGCTGGAAATACATCAAAGCAAAGCCGCACGTCTGATCGCCCGCGTGGATATGGTGGATTTCAAAACCGGCCAATTACTCGACTCCGATGAGGTTTCTACCGAAATTCTGTTCGAAAACTATGCTTCTACCTTCACGGGTGATGAGCGCGCATTGTCAAACGATTCGAAGTGCCGCATCGGCAACCGTCCGCTTCCTTTCCCAATGGATAGTGATATGCTGGTACAAGCCGCCGAACGTATCAAGCCGGATCTCCGCTCGGCCATCAGAAGCAGCAGGTCAATCTTGTAACATTTGAAAATAGCGATTTAATGTCTGCCCACAATCATGTTTGTCGGGCAGACATTTTTTTAATGTGTGACTTGTTGGTTAATTGTTGGTCATAACAAAAGATTAACGAACACTTACACATAACATGGATCAATTTTACAATCAACTCATCACCTTTTCGGCCGCTTATCTGCCTAAGGTTGCCTTAGCCCTTATCACCCTTGTATTGGGCTTTTGGATTTCCAACACCATCTCCCGTTTTGTTGGCAACATGCTTCGACGAAACAACGTAGACGTAACCATTATCCCGTTTTTGACATCTATTGTCAGCGTTCTATTAAAAGTAATGGTGCTGATTAGTGTCGCAGGTATGTTTGGCGTCGAAACCACATCATTCGTAGCATTAATCGGTGCTGCCGGTTTGGCTGTTGGTCTGGCCTTGCAAGGAAGCCTGGGCCATTTTGCCAGTGGCGTACTGTTATTGACCTTCCGGCCTTACAAAATAGGCGATCTGGTTACTATTTCAGGTTTTACCGGCGAAGTGGAAGCCATTCAGGTATTTAATACCGTTCTTAAAACGCCTGATAACAAGCGCATCATTGTACCCAACGGCGCAGTAACTTCTGGCCCGATTACCAATATTTCAGGTCAGGGCACCATTCGCGTTGATATGATTTACAGCGTCGCCGGCGATGAAGACATTGAGCGCGTACGCAAGTCAATACAACGCGTGGCGGATTCCTGCCCACACATTTTAAAGACGCAACCCGTTGATATTCTGGTCCATGGTCAGGATGTTGGCATCATGAAATTTGATGTTCGCCCCTGGTGTAATGCTGAACATTACTGGGATGTTTACTACTACATGCAGGAAAATATCAAAAAACAGTTTGTGCTTGACGGTATTCGAACACCTAAACCAGCCATGGACGTGGCGGTAAAACAGTAGTGCGTCACTGAAAAAAGCATAATTTCCATACTCTTCTACCTTATTTGTACACCCTGCTCAACCCTTGTCGGTGAGCAGGGTGTTTTCATGTCAGCGCCGATCATAATTTTTTAGTAAAAACTTAGCCCCAGCGGGGCGTAACGTCTGTAGCCTGAAAAATGTAAAAAATACCGAGGTGCGTAGCACCGTAACGTCGGTCACGCGGAACCGACGTTACGGTGCTACGCACCTTATAATATTCCTGCGATCATGTTCTACCGACGTTTTGCCCCGCTGGGGCTAAGTTTTTACAATTTTTTTAAAAAATATTATTGAGATATTGTCTAAATAAAAATAACGTTACCTTTGTCGCTGGATTTATAAATGATCGAGAAGTGAAGCGTAAATTTTCATTTAGCCTGCTTGTTTTCCTGCCGTTTGCATTGTTTGCACAGAATCAGGTTTCGTCACAGCGTGATTTTCTGGAAAAAACCAGCCGAATGTCCTTGTCGGGTTATGGCGCCATGAATTATTACAATTTTAATTGGCAGACAGATACTGTAAGGCGAAACACCATTGATAATGAGCGGTTTATATTTGAATTTGGTTATAATTGGACCGATAAAGTGCGCCTGAATACTGAAATCGAATTTGAGCACGGCGGTACAGGTGTTGATGTGGAATTTGACCGATTTGAAGAGTTCGGCGAATTTGAATTTGACGTCACCAAAGGCGGTGAGGTGTTGCTGGAGCAAATGAATCTTCAATTCGGGATAGGCGATAAATCAAACCTGAAAGTCGGACGAGTTAAAGTCCCTTTTTCCTTGATGTTCAAACGCGATGAACCAACTGATTACCTGACGGCTGTAAACTCGGAAGCAGAAACCCAAATTTTACCCGAAAACTGGACTGAAAACGGCTTTTTGTGGAGTGGCGAAATGGATGATAATCATCGCTGGAAATATCATCTGGCCCTGGTCAACGGGCTGGATAACAGTGCTTTTAATTCAGCCAACTGGATTAAACGCGGCAATCAGCGGCGTTTTGAAATGGTCAATGCTGAAAATTTCGCCCTCTGCGGTCGGCTGGATTTTGAGCCGGTTCAACATTTTGGCGTGGGCATTTCCTTTTATGGCGGCAGATCAACCACCGGGAATCGTCCGAAACCAGACCTCAAAGTTGAAACGCCCATTGGTTTGACTGAATGGCATTTTTATTACAACAAAGCGCCTTTTCAAATCAGCGGCATGACATTCTACGGCGTGCTGGGTAATTCCGAAGCGTTATCCAATCAAAACAGAAATCTTTCCAACAACCTGAATGTCAAACGGACGCCTGTGGGCGCTGCCGCAATGGGCGCATTTCTGGAAGGGGGCCTGACGCTTTCCGGGCCGGGTGGCTTGTTGTTCAAAAATCATCCAAGAGCGGGGTTGATCTATGGGCGTTTTGATTATTACGATACGCAGGCTCGGACACAAGGATTGATTTTCAATAACCCGCGCTGGCAACGACAATCCTGGACATTGGGTGCGACGTACAAATGGATTCCAGATGTACATTTTAAATTGCAATACACAGACCGGACAGTTGGCGCACCCGCACCAACCAGTATTAACGGCGGAAGACACGAAAGAACTTTCGTAGGCGGATTTGCCTTCGAATTCTGACCTGTTATTTTAGGTTTCTGCAATTACAGTCAACTCACAGTGGTTTTGAACGACTCGCGTCTATAAATCCTGGTATAAACACATAAACACATAAACATGAATACATTCCGTTTGCTCGCTTTGCTGACGCTGGGTATATTGATTTCCAGCTGCAAAAAAGAAGATGATGTAGTACAATCCACAGACTATTCATCGGTTATTCAAAATATTGGAAATGATGTCATTCTGGCTACTTACGCCGAACTCGACGCCAAAACCCTGGAATTAGTCGCAGCATTGACGGCGCTTGAAAATAACCCGTCGCAAGTTAATATTGACAAAGCCCGCCAGGCATGGCGCGACGCGCGCGTGCCCTGGGAGGAATCCGAAGGATTTTTATTTGGCCCGGTTGATCAGCAAGGTATTGACCCATCCATTGACAGTTGGCCGGTTAATCAGCCTGATTTGGATGCCGTACTGGCCAGTCCGTACACCCTGACCAAAGATTACATTGACGGATTGGATGGCACATTAAAAGGGTTTCACACGATTGAATACCTGATTTTTGGGCTTGACGGCAATAAATCTTTCAACGATTTCACCCCACGCGAGTTTGAATACCTGCGTGCCTGTTCGCAAAGTCTGGAAGGCGCAACCCGTCAGTTGTATTATGCCTGGAAGCCAGATCAGCAAAACTTTATCGCCAATATTTTGAATGCAGGGCAGCAGGGATACACTGCTGTTTATCCGTCGCAAAAGGCTGTCCTGGAAGAAATTGTCAATGGCCTGGTGGTCATTGCGGATGAAGTAGCCAATGGCAAAATCAACGACCCTTTAAGTCAGCAAAATATTAACCTTGAAGAGAGCCGTTTCAGCGCCAATTCCAAGCAGGATTTTGCCAATAATATTCGAAGTATCAGAAATGCTTACCTCGGTGTGTATAAAAACACGACCGGTGTTGGTCTTTCCAGCCTGATTGCTGCCAAAAATGCCTCGCTGGATGCAAAACTGAAACAGCAAATTGACGAAGCAATCAATGCAATCGAAGGCATTCAGGGCACATTTACGACGGCCATTTTTAATGATAAAACGGGGGTAGAACTTGCGCAACAAAAGGTGCGCAATGTGCAGCAAACCCTGGAAAGTGAAGTCCTGCCGATCATTTCTAACCTGTAAATAACTGACTGATGAAATACCTGATATTTGTATTCGCAATATTTTCAGTGGCGATTTTGGGCTGCAAACCCGATTCCGAAACCGCAGTACAGGAAGACGAAGACTTAAAACTGGGCGGCGAAACATCCATAACGGGCGCTTACATTCAGGTTTTTCAGCAGCCCGCGCCTAATATGAGCGCCCTGGAACTTGACTTGCACCGGGCCGCAGACCGGGCTTTTGGCGATAAATTCGTTACCGCGCCTGCCATCATTAACGGTGGTTTAGGGCCGATTTTCAACCAGAATGCTTGCGAAAATTGCCATGTGTCCAACGGACGCTCGCCATTTCCAGAATCATCTCAGGACCTTCGCGGCTTGCTTATTCGCCTGAGTGTCGCCGGTTCTGATGTTCACGGCGGGCCTTTAAACGTGCCAAATTTCGGTGGGCAATTACAAACAAAAGCCTTGTTTGGCAAAACGCCGGAAGCCAGCCTGACCTGGCAATACGTCCAGGAAGTAAAGACTTTTCTGGATGGCGAATCTATCAGCCTGTCGAAGCCGGTTTTTGTTTTGGAGAACCCGTACGAACCGTTGCCCACTGAAATGATGACATCACCACGCATTGCGCCGCCGGTAATTGGTCTGGGCCTGCTGGAAGCCATCAAGGAAAGCGATATTATGGCGCTGACAGACCCTGAAGATGCTGACAAAGACGGTATTTCCGGCCGCGCCAATCAGGTTTGGGATGTTAAAAATCAACGAACAGCATTGGGCCGATTTGGCTGGAAAGCAGGACAACCCGACCTATCTCAGCAAACTGCCGCGGCTTATCAGCAGGATATGGGTATTACCAACCCTCTTTTTCCGATAGAAAGCAGTCTTGGGCAATCACAACTGGATGCTTTGCAAGATGACCCGGAAATTAATGAAGCAACGTTAAAAGCGGCAACCTTTTACACCCAGTCGCTGGCAGTGCCACAGCGCCGCAACACAACTGATCCGAATGTTATTGAAGGGAAAAAACTGTTTTTTGAATTGAAATGCGGTTCCTGTCACCATTATCAGTTTGTCACAGGAGATCACCCGGAATATGTTTTTTTGAGCCGTCAAACTATTTTCCCTTACACGGATTTGTTGTTGCATGATATGGGTGATGGATTGGCCGATAACCGACCAGAATTTCTGGCCAATGGCCGTGAATGGCGTACGCCGCCGCTTTGGGGGCTTGGCTTAACGCAGGTTGTCGGCGGCATCAAGGCTCGATACTTGCACGATGGCCGTGCAGCCACACTTCAGGAAGCTATTATGTGGCACGGTGGGGAGGCTGAACAAAGCAAAGAACAGTTTAGAAAGTTGTCAAAATCAGAGCGGCAGGCACTCGTTTCGTTTTTGGAAAGTTTGTAGTGTAATTTGATTGAGATTAGCTAATTATAACTAATACAAGATAACGATGCTCAAAGAAATTAGCCCGAAGTTGCCTATGCGCAACAAGGAAATCACCAAGGAATTTTATGTAAATAAATTAGGATTCGAAGTCTGGGGTAATGCAGATTTCGAGGGCTATCTAATGCTTAAAAAAGATAGTATTCAAATGCATTTCTTTAGTCATCCGGACTTGAATCCGTATGAGACTTATGGACAGGTTTATATTCGAACAGGTGATATTGACGCTTTCTATCAATTACTGTTAGATAATAATGTCAAAATTCAAGGAAAGATCGAAAACAAGCCCTGGGGCCAACGTGAGTTTTCACTGATTGATCCGGATCATAATTTGCTGACGTTCGGACAGGAACTTGTTTGATATAGAATGAATATACAAATCATCGGTAACAAAACACGCACACCGGTTAGGATTTGAATTCGCCTGGCAAACCCGTTTTTATGAAAACATCGTCAGGGATGAAAAGGCATTCGAACATATTGCCGCATACATCAATAACAATCCAGCCAAGTGGAGTGAAGACCGGTTTTTCAAATAAATCAATCTAAAACACCCTTAAGTACCCTCGTAACCGAATATCCTGCGAAGAGGCACCGATCATAACCCGGAAAACGCCGGGTTCGACCACCTTTTTCAAATTTGCATCAAGCATAGAAAGATGATCCGGTGTAAGTACAAACCTGATTTTTCGGATTTCTCCCGGTTTTAGGTGAATGCGCTGGAAGCCTTTTAGTTCCATGACGGCTCGTGCAACAGAAGCTAATTCATCTCGAATATAAAGTTGTACGACCTCGTCGCCAGCCATCGTGCCAGCGTTGGTGATGTTTAATGATACCCATGCAGAATCGCCTGCGGCCATCGAATCCTTTTCCAAATGCAGGTCTGTGTACGCAAACTGCGTATAACTCAAGCCGAAACCAAACGGAAACATAGGCTTGCCGGTCATATTCATATAATCATCGCCTCGTCCGGTTGGCTTATGATTATAAACAAGCGGTAATTGCCCCTCAGACACAGGGAACGTTATCGGTAGCCGACCTGCAGGATTGTAATCGCCGAACAGCACGGACGCAACAGCGTAACCGCCTGTTTCGCCAGGATACCAAACATCCAGCAGACCATTGACATGGTCGTACCACCGTTGAACATTCACTGCGCTGCCACCTGTCAGCACAACAACAACAGGCACACCCGTTGCAGCAATTTTCTCAATTAATTCTTCTTGCCTGCCTGGCAATCGAAGGTCTGCTCGATCCTGAAATTCGCCTTCTTCAATACCTACGACAATGACCGCCACATCACAAGTACGCGCCATGTTGACCGCGGCCCCGATGTCGGCACTTTGATGGTCTTCAACACCAGCGTTCCAGATCAGCCTGAACCAGGCATTTCCAGTGGGTTCGTAATATTCAATCGTGAGATCGTATGATTTCCCTTTTTCAAATTCAAAATCGGCTACACTAATCTGTTTTGTGCGTTTGATTGAATTATCCAGCAGCAATTGACCATTGATAAATAACCGATAACCGTCGTTTCCATCTATACCGATCTGAAAACGACCCGATGCTGGGGCCGTGATTTGGCCCGTCCATCGAACCGACTAAAAATCATAAGCCAGGCGTTCGGGGTCTGGTGAAAAGAGCGTCCATTGAAAGTTAATGGTCTGATCGTTTCTCGACAATGCCGGAGCGCCGCTCCAGGTCACGTTGGGGAAATATTCACCGTGAAGACCGGACTTTAATTGACCATTTTCAAAGTGACTCAATGCTGATGCCGGAACCGTATTGTATTTGACCTCTTTCCGCTTGCAACCTTCGGCATAGCGTATTTCAACACGGTTAGCGTAGCGTTCCTGCAAGGCTTGTTTCAAACTGACAACCTGATTACCAGGGCCGCTGTATCCGCCCAAACGAGCCTCGGCAGCGTCAGGGCCGATCAAGGCCAAAGTCTTTATCTTATCAGATAATGGCAGGATTTTACCCTTGTTTTTCAATAAAACGATAGATTCTTGCGCGGCTTTGGTGGCCAGGTTTCTGTGGCTTGCATGGCCGTTCCATTTGGCTGCTGCGGCAGGATCAATGAAGGGGTTTTCAAAAAGACCAAGTTCGAACTTGGCACGAAGAATACGGGCTACGGCCGAGTCTACGGTGTTTTGCGCAATGCTTCCGTCATGAAACGGTGGTTCAAAAAGGCTTCGATGTGAAAAGTCAGTCTGAAAAATCACATCAAGGCCAGCACTGATAGATTGTGCTGTTGCATCGGCGTACTCGCTGGCGGTGAAGTGCAGCACGTTAGCGCCGCCTGTTGCGCCGGCATCCGAAATGACGAAACCGTCGAAATTCCATTCTTTTTTGAGTAATTCATTCAACAGCCAGTCATTTGCCGTGCAGGGACGACCATTGTAGGCGTTGTATGCCGTCATGATTGAACGCGCCCCGCCGCGCTGCATGCAGGCTTCGAAGGGTTGCAGGTGGGTTTCCCGGAGTTCGCGTTCATTGAGGTAAATCGGGTAACTATCGCGCCCGCCGTCGCCGACATTGGCGACAAAATGCTTGGGTGTAGTGATGATATCCTGCTTTTCAAACGCAGAAACATAAGCAACGCCCATTTCAGCGGCCAAAAAAGGGTCTTCTCCATAGGTTTCTTCCACGCGCCCCCAGCGAACATCCGTGGCCAGATTGACCACTGGCGATAAAATCTGGCGTATACCCCGAGTTCGACATTCCGTAGCGATTGCGCTGGCTACGTCGTGCATCAAAGGCGTGTCCCAGGTGGCTGCCAGACCGATGGCCTGCGGGAAGGCCGTAGCGCCGGAGCGTACCAGCCCGTGCAAGGCTTCATCAAAGGGAATAATTGGAATGCCGAGTCTTGAATGTTCCTTGAAAAAACGCTGAATGGCATTGATTTTAACAGCCATATCCAATGCTGCCTCGTTACGATCGTAATGGAGCATCTGTTGGGCAGCATTTTGAGCATCAGCGGATGC
>JADZBJ010000152.1 GCA_020852155.1 Saprospiraceae bacterium
AATTTTAAACAACCTCTAAGAAAAATAGAGAAAAAACTAAGATTTACTCGAATGATTAATTCATTGTTGAATACATAAAATCATCGTAAAGAAGCCGTCGAACAAAGGCTTTACGAAAATGCCGCCCAAATGCCAACGCTCAAAAGCCTACGCAGGGCGGCACATTCGTAAAGCCACCCATTAACCGCCAATGACGCTAAAAACACAAAATGTTAAAAATCAACAACTTAGCCTTTTAGCGTCATCATCGGTCAATCCAACTCCCCCTCACTCCCCCAGCATAATCCTCAACGTCGCCATCCAGTGGCGACCGGCCTGCGGGAATAATCCAACCTGCGCATACGTGCTGCCGCCTTCTGACTGCGTGTAGGGATCGTCAGGCCGGGCATCATAACCTGCGGATTCATAGCGATACACCCATCCGTTGCTGCTGTAACGTTGATTAAACAGGTTATTCACCGCAAAAATCAGGCTCATGCGCTGGTTATCGGCATATTTCAGGTCGTAATTGAGGCGTACATCATGCACCAGCCACGACTTCAGCAATGAAAATTCGTTTTGCGTGTTGTCCAAATATTGCCGCCCCACGTATTTACCGGAAAAAGTCAGGTTCAGGTTGTGCCTGCTGTTTTGAATGGCCGCAAATTGAACATTGCCCTGAGCCATCCAGCGCGGCGAAAAGGCCAGATCAGTATTTTGGTACGTAATCTGATCTTGCTCGCCAGTGTCCCAGTTGTCGCGATATTCCGTGAACGATTTTACCTTATTTTGGCTGAGCGTTGTATTTCCGGCGACCTGCCAGCGCTGACTGATTTTCCAGCATGCTTCCAGTTCCAGGCCCGCCCGATAACTTTCAGGCACGTTAATGCGCGTGTAAGCGCCCACGCCATTGATGCGGCCGTCCAACACCAACTGATCGCGGTATTGCATCCAGAAAACATTGGCCTGGAATCGCCAGTTGGATTGGCCTGTTTTCAAACCGCCTTCCAAATCCAGCATTTGTTCCGGGCGCGGACGGCTGGCTGGTGTGCTTTGCGTGTAATCGTCGCGGTTGGGTTCGCGGTGGCCCACGCCAGCGTACACGTAAGCGGATGATTGAGGTTGAAAATTCCAGGAAAGCCCGAATTTAGGATTGAAAAAGATCAAACCGTCTTCTTGCGACACGTTGCGCAGTTCATGATCAAAACCCAGAAAACGATATTGCACGCGCCTGACCTGAGCATCCCAAAAGGAAGTCCACTGAGGCGCGAAACGGTATTCAGATTTCAGGAAAACATTCATATCCGTTTTCTCCGCATCATTGTCGTAATAGCGGTAGTCTTTCGGAAACAGGGCGGCGTATTGCGCCCAGATCAACTCACCAAAATGCTTGCCCTGATACAGGTTAGCGCCACCGCCCAGCAACCACTCACAGGCGCTTGAGGCGCGCCAGCGAAGGGCAAACGTGCCGCCGCCAAAGTGATTATCTAACCACCGGCGACGAATCAAGTCTGTTTGGTCAATCACGGTATCACCAATGATCGGCGTTGGCAGGCCATAATCTGAAAAATGCTCGCTGGCTTTATACTGCTCGTAAAAGCCGAAACCGCGCGTGTAATGACCATTCAGTTGAAGCCAAAGCGCATCCGATATTTCACGTTTGTAATGCATCAACCAGTGGCGCTGCGTATAATCGTCCACTTCATTGTCGTAGGGTTCGCCGGGCTGTTCTGTTCCGGCCGTGTTGAAAGTTCTCAGACGGTCGTCATGGATGTATTGAACCGGCACGCCATTCCAGGCCTGGTAAGTGATTTCATGCCCTGATAACAAGTGCATTTGCCACGACTGGCGCTCATCGAGGTAGGCTGCGTTCAGGTGCAGGCTGTTGAGGTTGGCGCTGGCACGGTCAATGTAGCCGTCGCTACGAATATTGGACAAGCGGCCACTGAACGACCACCTGTTATTGATTAATCCGCTACCGAAATAACCGGAATAACGTTGCACGCCAAACGAACCAGCTCCGGCGGTCAGTTGCGCAAATGGCCTGATGTGAATTTTGGAAATGTCAACATTCAATGTTGCGCCGAAAGCCCCGGCGCCGTTGGTACTGCTGCCCACGCCGCGTTGAAGTTGAATTTCTTCGGCAGAGGCCGCCAGGTCGGGCAAATTCACCCAGAAGACGCCCTGACTTTCTGCGTCGTTCAGCGGAACGCCGTTGATGGTGACATTAATGCGGGTCGGGTCGCTGCCGCGCACGCGCAGGCCCGTGTAGCCCGTGCCCATCCCACCGTCGGAGGTTTCGACGACCGAAGGCATGCTCCCCAATAAATAGGGCAAATCCTGCGCTTGCAGTGCAGCGGCAATGTTTTCCCGGCGAAGGTTGTTGTGCGGTATCGGGCTGCCCGACGACGTTCGTGTAGCCTGAATCACCACCTGCGCCAATTGAACGGAATCAGGCAGTGTATTTTGGGCGACCGATGCTTGAATGAAGAAAAATGACAGGAAAGCCCAACTGACGGGCTTTAGTGCGCGAGCGGCGCAAAATGACTGGTAAAAAAACATGATTGTAGCAATGTTCCGCCGCCGATAGGGTTCCGGCAGCGTAGTGTGAACACTACCCCCGACTCAATTCCCTTCGCAGCATAACCTGCGCAGGTTCGATGGGTTTGATCTCAGTCCTGAAAAGGACACCCCAATGAGAGCCGCAAAGTTCCAAAAAAAATGGTAAAAACTTAGGCCGAAGGTAAAAGGTGCAGGGTAGAAGGTTTTTTCATCAAAAATGACGATCCTTTTGTTAGAAAACGCCCTCCACCTTCTGCCTTCCACCTTCAGCCTAAGTTTTTACAAAAATTATCAAAGACATTGATTTGATTGTCATAACGACATGATATTTCTCGCTGACAACGGTACCTTTGCGCCGCATTCTACACTCCACCTCTTTTATGATTGATCCATCGGCCAGGCCACTTCGCTCGGCACTCATTTCCGTTTATTCCAAAGATGGCCTTGAGCCAATTATTCGTCGCCTACACGCCCTGAATGTGCAGTTATACAGCACCGGAGGCACTCAGAGTTATATTGAAAAATTAGGCATTCCGGTCACGGCCGTTGAATCCCTGACAGGCTTTCCGAGCATTCTGGATGGCCGTGTAAAAACCCTTCACCCGGCCGTTTTTGGCGGTATTCTGGCGCGGCGCGAACCAGGTCACCTTTCCCAACTGGAACAATACGGCTTACCTGAAATTGACTGCGTGATCGTTGACCTTTACCCTTTTGAGGAAACCGTCGCCAGCACCAACGACGAACAGGAAATCATCGAAAAAATAGACATCGGCGGCATTTCGCTGATTCGCGCAGCCGCCAAAAACTGGAAAGATGTAGTGGTCGTAGCGAGCAAGGACGAATACGGTATTTTCCGTCAATTGCTCGACGAGCAGGATGGGCATTTCACCGCCGACAACCGCCGCGAACTGGCGCGCAGGGCTTTCAAGGTATCGTCCAATTACGATATTGCCATTTTCAACTGGTTCAATGAAGGCACGACCGATATTTCGTTCAAATACAGCATTCACCGTTCGGATATCCTTCGTTATGGTGAAAATCCGCACCAGAACGGCGTTTTCTTCGGCGATTTTGAAAAGGTTTTCGATAAACTGAACGGTAAAGCGATTTCCTATAACAACCTCGTTGACATTGATGCGGCGGTTCAACTGATGCGCGAATTTCAGGTCGGAAAACCCGCATTTGCGATATTGAAACACACCAATGCTTGCGGTGTAGCGCGCCGACATACCCTGCTCGAAGCCTGGCAGGCAGCGTTGGCCTGCGACAGCACTTCGGCTTTCGGTGGCATTTTCATCACCAACACCAAAGTTGACCTGGCCACAGCGCAAGAAATCAATAAACTGTTCTATGAAGTTTTGATCGCGCCGGATTTTGATACCGACGCGCTGGAACTGTTACGCAAAAAAGATACGCGTATCTTGTTGAAAATCAAAACATTTGAAATCGGAAAACGCAGTTTCCGCAGCCTGTTAAACGGCGTCGTGGAGCAAGACGCCGACGTAAAAACGGAAACAGAGGCCGACTTGCGCCCCGTGACGGAACGCACGCCAACGGCGAAGGAATCGGGCGAATTGTTGTTTGCTGTAAAATGCGTCAAACACCTGAAATCAAACGCCATTGCGCTGGTGAAAGACCGCCAACTGATTGGCATGGGTTGTGGCCAGCCGAGCCGCGTAGATGCGCTGCGTCAGGCCATTGCCAAAGCCAAGTCTTTCGGGTTTGACCTGAACGGCGCGGTCATGGCTTCCGACGCCTTTTTCCCGTTCCCGGATTGTGTTGAAATTGCCCACGAAGCGGGCATTACGGCGGTAATTCAACCGGGCGGCTCCATGAAAGACCAGGATTCCATAGACGCCTGCAACCGTTTGGGTATGGCGATGGTCATGACTGGATTCCGCCATTTCAGGCACTGAGATAACCGCTTTCAGAAAAAATTGTCATCCTGAACGCAGTGAAGGATCTGGTCAAACAGTTGTGCGTATTTCCGCTTCGTGGGTCGCAGATCCTTCACTGCGTTCAGGATGACAAACCGTGTTTTTTTTTACA
>JADZBJ010000153.1 GCA_020852155.1 Saprospiraceae bacterium
ACCTCCTGCTCGAGCGAGGCTCCGCCTCGTTCGAAACTATTCATCGGGCTATGCCCAAACTCACTACCGCACCAACCGATACGTCGCCTTCACCAAAAAGATATTCGTTGGCTTGGAATCAAACATGTTATCAAACAGGCTCCTCACCACAGGCGTATCCAGGTCATTATAGGCATTCGGCACGATGCCCTGCGACCAAACGAGGTAAAACTCCGAACCCGGCACATATTCCCAGCGCATCACCAGATTGGAACGAAACTGGATAAAATTGAAATCGGGTTTATAGAAACCGTAGTCCACTACCCCGTCGGCATTTTCGTCCACGTCAAAACCGCCATCGGCATTGGTGGCTATTTCCTGTTCAGTAAATACGTGAAAACGGTCGGCGCTTTTATCCGCCAACGGCTGCGTAACGATGCCGTAATTTTTATATAAAGCCCTGAAAATGAACGGCTGACCATAATATTGCAAAGTCAGGTCAGGCGTCAGGTTATAAGTCAGTCGGGCCGTGAGCGAGAAATTTTCCTGATTCACCTCGCTGACAACCGTACGGGTTTCATCGCCAAAATTGGCCGTTTCCACATACTGGTCGTACTTGCGCCAGGATTTCCCATAACCCGGATACAAACTAAACTGCAGCGCATCCGTCACCTGAGAACTGGCGCCAACCGTGACACTTCCGGAATTGACCACGTGCTCAAACCCGCGACCATAATCCGCATTCATGAAATAGTTTATTTTCTTGCGCGAGTCGGAATTCATATAAACGAACATCCATGACCCGGCCGGCCGGCGCAGTGATGAACCGCCGCGCAGGGCATTGTTGGAAACATCATACGGGTTAACGCTGATACCCATACCTGTCTCCCAGTTGTTTTTGAAAAATGCGTGTGCATTGGCGTTGTACATACTGAACAGATATTGGCCGCCAAAATCCCATTTAAACCAGTGGTTATAATTGACACGCAAGTTGCGAAATACCGAAAACGGCTTCTGAATATGATAGCCCGCAAAGGTCCAGTGGTTGATCTCGTCGGCGGTCTGCATGAAGCCAATGTCATTGACCTCAAACTCCGGCGAGCGCCAGGTTACGCCCACCTGAAACTTCTTGATACCACCCCAGCCGTCAGGGTTACCGCCGTATTTGGCGAGTTTAAAAGTACCGCTGGTGCCCGTCAGCGACGTTCGATTGGGATCAACGGCCACGTGCGGCGCATTCGGGCGCTGGAACAAATGCTCAAAACTCTGCTGTGTGGCCTGTATGGCTTCGGGCGTGCCTTCTACCCTGCTGAACAAAATATTTCCCTTGACATTCCACCAGCGATTTTTCCAGAAATGTTGAAAATCAAGGCCGCCGGAATAGGCATTACGATGCAACCAGTCAAGTCCTTTTTCGCGGTTAACGGACGTAAATACTGCGCCAAGAATCGTATTTCCTTCATCAAAATCTTTCATCACGCGCCCGACAAAATAGTTGGTGCGCGGCTCGACGAGTTCTTCGCGGCGCTCGCCGTTGTTATCAATGGTGGCGTATTCGCGGCGGGTCACACTTTCCAGAATACCAATGGACCAGCCTTTGGTTTTTCCCGAAAACTTTGTCGCGCCCAGGATGGAGGTGGCCTGCGGCACGTCGGCAAATTCACCGGATTTCAAGGATGCCTGTCCGTGCGGCGCACCACCAATGCGTCGCGAGTAAAACAGTATGTCCGAATCGTAATCAAAACCAGCGTCCGAGCCGGTCAGGCTGTAGTCAAACAGGTTGCGGCTTTCCATAAAAAACGGCCGGCGTTCATTGAAAAACACCTGATAACCATCTAATCGCACAGCGCCGGGGTCGGCTTCCACCTGCCCAAAGTCGGGGTTGATGCTGTAATCCAGAATCAGGTCGCGCGTGACGGCAAATTTGCCATCTACACCGACGGTCCCATTCTGGCGCGAGCCATCGGCAAACGGATTGCCGGGTTCTTTTTCAAAATGCTCTGTTTTGGCCAGCACATAAGGCGCTACTTCTACGCCTTTGTTGTGGGGCAGGTCGCGCAGGCCATGAAGTTCGGCAAAGCGGCTCACCCAACCGCTGCCATTTTGTGGAATGCGTTGAAACGTAGAGCGTTCGTTTTTCCTGAAAATCAGGCGTTGCACCTGAAATCCCCACACTTGTTCGGGGTCGCCGTTATATCGCAACTGACTGAACGGAATTTTAACCTCGGCTGTCCAGCCTTTATCGTCTATTTGCGATTTACCATCCCAGATCGGGTTCCAGTTGGTGTCCCAGTTATTGCCATTGTCGCTGATAAATTCGTCGCCGCGCACGCCGCTGCACGAAAACGTAAAAGAAAATGCCGTACGCAGGTCGTGGTAGCTGTCAATATTGATTTCTACCCAGTCGCCCGGAAATTCATCGCGGCGGCTCATACGCTCTACGATGGAATCGGGCGCGGAGTCATAAACCCTGTATCCGATATAGAGGTATTTATCATCATAAACGATGCGGAATTCTGTCTTCTGTTCGGGCGATGTGCCTTCGTCGGGCTGGTATTCAATAAAATCAGCACCCGCTTCCACGCGTTGCCAGACGGGTTCGTCTAATTTACCGTCGAATTCAATTTCGCCGGATTGTACTTTTTGAGTGTGGTATTGTCGTTTGGCCGGATCTGCATTTTTAGCAGGAGCCTGTGCCAGTAGTATGGCTGGCAACAGAAGAAGGAGGGCAGCGATAAGTTGTCTTGTCATTTGTAGTTGGATATGAAGAAAACAGGTTACGGCATAGACAAGGCAATGTTGGAGGAGTTGCCTGATGGCCTGCGAACCGACCACAAAGAGACTGGATCAGGGCGATATTCAGCGTTAATTTCGACGGGAGGCGGGGTTTTATGCGCTTTACTGCTGCCTTTTGCGATAATGCCTTACGGTCAATCCGGCGACCGTCATAAAAGGCAACGTGGAAAGAATAATCTTGAAATTCAGGCTGATGACGCCAACCACGAACATAAACACGAGCAACAACGCCAGGGCTCCAAGACCTGTCATGGTCAATCTTTTACCGGGCTGTGCCTGAAACAGGGTGTATAGTAAAATCAGTTGACCGACGAGCGGTAACAAAGTAAACGGATGAACCACAGACATGGGTTCTGTCCATAGTTTTTTCAGGACGTCCGCTTCGGCCTGGAACAGCAAAACATGGTTACCCCCACCCCATTCCAGATAACCCGACAAAGAGGTAAATATCAGTAAAAGGTTGAGTATATTGCCTTTAGAGCGTGTTCG
>JADZBJ010000154.1 GCA_020852155.1 Saprospiraceae bacterium
CCTTGTTGTATTCTGCCGGCGTCGGATATAGCGCCTGCCGGACGAAAGTGCTGCCGGTCAGGTGATGCATCAGGGAAAGGTTGCGATCCACTTCATGCGTTTGGCCAACGACATGCGGCACGCGTTTGGAGAAAAAACGGGAAAACGGATTTTTATCAAAACCAACCGTATGCTTTGCGCCGGACAAGGCGGTCAACAAGCCCGAAGCGCCAAAACGCTGACAATTTATCACCACGTCGTAACGCTCTTGCCGGATTTGCTTCAACACCTGCCACAGGGATTGGTATTTGTTGCCCTTTTTGTGCCAGATCAATACATGATTCAGGTAAGGATGATTGGCTAAAAGGCTTTCGTTTCCTTTCCGCAACAGAAAATCAATGGTGGCTTCGGGATAGTGATCGCGAATTTTTTCGATGATGGGCGTCGCCAAAACCACATCGCCAATAAAAGCCGTCTGGATAATCAGCCATTTTTTCATGCCTCAAAGTTATTGTTCACCCGTTCCTTAATTCCGGCGGTCGCTGATTTTTTCTAAAAAAAATTCAATAGATTATTGACAGTTTCAAAAACACCTTTAATTTTGCATCCGCTTTTGAATAAAGGCACTGCGGGATTGGCGGAATTGGTAGACGCACACGTTTCAGGGGCGTGCGCCGCAAGGCATTCGAGGTCGACTCTCGAATCCCGCACAAAAATCAGAAAGGCTGTCCGAAAGGACGGCCTTTTTTGTTTTCAGCCTTCCCCGGGTTGCACCGCTTGCCATGCCATGATAATCAGGAAAATCAATCCTGTAAATCTTGAAAATCACTTAAATCCTGGTTTACATTTGCTGATTACTTTCCTACAACCTGATTATCTTATGCTACGTACTCTCCTCTTGCTGCTGTTTTCAGTAGCCCTCAATGCGCAAAACCAGGCGCCTGTTATCACCTACATGTCTGTCAATGCAGACTGGAACACTGGCTTCCTGAGTGTTCTTTACGATGTATCCGATGCTGAAAATGACCCGCTGCAGGTTTCGGTTTTTGTGAGCAATAATGGCGGCGTCACGTATGATATCCCATTGCCATCGGCCACAGGCCATGTTGGTTTTCCGGTTACACCGGGCAACCTGAAAAGCATTCAGGCCAGTACGGCTGACCTGGCGAATATGGGCAGCCAGTTTCGTTTTAAATTGGTGGTGGACGACCTTGCGCCATTTGACTATTCAACTTTGGTGAATGAAGTGGACAGCACCCGCCTGCGCGCCGATCTGGAGTTTGTCGAAGGTATTCGACATCGGACTACCGGGCTACCTCATTTGCTGGAGGTTCGCGATTCCATGGAAAACCTGATCAAATCTCTTGACCTGGGCTTGAGTGAACACGGATTCAGTTATGCAGGATATGCAGCCAAGAATATTCTGGGCCATCAGACAGGAACCAATCAAGCCTCGAAAGTCGTCATTGTGGATGCGCATTACGATACAGTCAACAATGCACCCGGCGCAGACGACAACGGCAGTGGAACGGTTGGCGTGTGGGAAGCCGCCAGGATTTTGAGTCGTTACCCTACGAAAAAAACGCTGCGTTACATCGGCTTTGACCTCGAAGAAGCAGGATTGATTGGCAGTAACCGCTACATTAATGTGGGTGGCTTACCCGCGACAGATCAGGTGGAGGGCGTTTTTAATTTTGAAATGATCGGGTATTATTCTGACGTGCCCAACTCCCAGGAACTTCCGCAAGGTTTCAATCTTCTATTTCCGGATGTCGTTACACAACTGGCGGCTGATCAATACAGGGGAAATTTCATCACCAACGTTGCCAATACCAATTCGCAACAAATGGCGCTGTTGTTTAGCACCTCTGCCCAAAATTTTGTTCCCGACCTGAAAGTTGTAACCCTGGTTATCCCCGGAAATGGCAGCGTCGCGCCTGACCTGATGCGCAGCGACCATGCACCGTTCTGGTTGTCTAACCGCCGGGCGCTGATGTTGACCGATGGCGCTGAATTCCGCAACGAATGCTACCATACGCCTAGTGATACGCTGAATGAAAAACTGGATTTTCGATTTATGTCCAATGTCGTCAAGGCTACAGTGGTGGCGGCGGCCCAACTCGCTGAAATTCAACATGGCGACTGGGCAATCACCAATATTTCAGCGCCGAGCGGCGTCAATGACCTGAACGATCGCTGCCGCCCGCGTGTATGGCAAGACGGCGGTATGGTACAACTCCAGTCCGGTGATTGTCCGCTGTCGGGTCGTGCGCTTTGGTTTGATGCCCAGGGCAAAATGGTTGGCAGTGAAAATATCAGCATTCAATCTGGCGAAATGCATGCTTTCAACCTTCCTGCCATGCCTGCGGGGACGTATTGGTTGCGCATTCCACATGCCAAAGGTGTCTGGAATGAAAAAGTCGTCATCGTGAGGTAGTCGTGAAAAACCATTCAACGTGCTAACGATTGCTGAATTAGTGCGAAAATGACGGCCAAAAACATAATTTTGCGCCCGTTTTTTGAAACACATTAATATCTGACAATGAAAAATATTCTCTGCATCATGGCAGTGTTGCTGCTCATCGCACCTGCCTGCAAAAACAACAAATCAGACAATAAAACTGACGCTGCTGCCGGACAAACGGCCAGCCCTGAGCAACTGACAGGCCACTGGATTTCCCGCGATTTTATTGCCAGGGTATCTCAGTATGGCTCGGTGATTCAGACGATCAATAATTCACACCGGCCTTATGCTTACGGTATGACGTTCAATCCGTCTATCCCGGATAGTATCATGTGCTTTGATGGCCAAAAATCATGGAATTTGCCCGTGGTGTATGACCATGACACCCTCGAAATGAAAGGCGCCAATAAAAACAAGTCGGTTTTTCTGATGTTCGATGGCAAGCAACGCGAACGCCTTCTGACCATGATTAACAGCACCAATGGCCCGGCTGAAATGGATGTTTTCATCAAGGCAAAAGGTGATGTCCAGAATGCTGAACAGGCATTTCGTGTTGCTGTAAATCACAATTCACTGAGTGGTCGTTTCACACCATTGTCTAAAGGAGCACAGGCGCTGACGTTCATTCCTGAAGGCAAAGTCAGTGGTTTGCCTGGTCTGGATCGTTATGAAATCTGCCTGGTCGGCGATTGCTTTGTTGGTGGCAACAATTTTGACGTGGTGACATTCAGCAATTCACGCGAAGAAAACAGCAACAAACTGATGGGCTTTTCGTTGGGTAACACGAATGATACGCTCACGCTCTACAACCTGGTCAACCCAAAACCCGGCGAAAAAGTAGCCCAGACCTTGGGCACAGTCGTAGGGAAATACCTGCGCGTGAAAACGCCGGAACAGCCTGCTCGTCAGCCGCAGGGTGCGCAACAACCGCAGAAACCTGCACAGCCGGGCAAGAAGTAAATTTTTGGTAGGCCACATTAAATGATCAAAGGATGTATCATCCGAACGTAGCGAGGGAAGCAGTTGTTTCGTTATGCTCAACATGATACATCACACAAAAATGCAACTACCTCCATTTCGTTAAAAAGACTTGTTGTAAAGGAGTATGAAAGACGGCTCCTCTGCGACAAGTCTTTTTTTGTAAAGTTTAGTCCCCCTCGTCAATTTTGT
The DNA here is from genome assembly GCA_020852155.1 of Saprospiraceae bacterium. Taxonomy (GTDB): domain Bacteria; phylum Bacteroidota; class Bacteroidia; order Chitinophagales; family Saprospiraceae; genus M3007. The sequence goes on from JADZBJ010000154.1 coordinate 3,614, forward strand.
TCCCGCAGATTTCCCAAAAAATCCGCATTATCTGCGCTTTTAATCTGCGAAATCTGCGTAAATGAATAACCCGGCGCAATAGTCCGTTAGTTTCGGGCCTTTGCCTTCAATCAACAAAACCTGATACCCTTTTATGAATCGCTCCTTGCTTTTATTGTCTCTTTGTCTGGCGTTTGTGCAGCAAATTTTCAGTCAGGAAATGCTGTCGTTCGTCATTTCCCCAACCGACAATCCACACCGGCTATCCGTTGTTGTGCGCTTCCCTGCTGATGGCCGAAACATGACCAAACTGGATTATGAAGACAACCAGTTTGGCGAACCCGGACAGATGCGTTACCTTGATTTCCCAACGCAGGCGGTTGAAGTCATCAAGCGCCCTGACAGCAATTATATTGAAGTTAAACATTCCCCCCAAGGCATGGTCGAGGTGCGTTACTCGATCACTGACCTTCAGGCGAATACGCGTTTTTATGAATATTGCTGCTACAATCCGATCATTCACGACAATTATTTCCATGTACAAGCAGGCCACCTGATCCTTGAACCAATGGCCTATTGGGGCGCTAAGGATGTCCCGAAAAACGTGCGTTTTGAATGGCGCGGCTTCCCGGAGGGTTATGTGACACACCACAGTTTCGGCCCTGATCGGGTCGAGACCACGCGCATCAGTTACGATCAGATTAACTCGGCTGTTTTTGTTGGCGGTGATTTTCGCCGGTATAGTTTCAAGTCGGGTAATGTGCCTGTTCACTTTTTAGTCCGGGGGAAATGGACATCGCCTGTAGAAGAAGATCAGTTGAAGGACATCCTGACTAAAACCGTTGCCGGACACCTGGCTTTTTGGCAAGACAACAGCGATTCTCTGTATTCTGTATCGCTGATTCCGGTAGAAGATTCACTGACCTGGACGGCGCAATCCAAAAGTGTCAGCCTGGGTGGTTCGGGTTTGACCAACAGCTTCATGTCGTATGCCACAAATAACCCCGGCCTTACGCTCAATCAAATGCGATATTTATATGTGCATGAATTGATGCACCACTGGGTCGGCAACAAACTTCAAAATGAGGCTGAGGAAAAACAGTACTGGTTCAGTGAAGGGTTTACAGAGTATTTTACCCTGAAAAACAGCCTGCGGTACGGATTGATTGACGTAAATACCTTTATCAAAGAGTTGAATGACGAATTTGCCGTTCCACACAGCCGATCGCCATACAAAACGGCCCCGAACGACAGCATGAACTACCGCAATTTCTGGTCGGGGGATCGAGAATGGGAAAAGTTGCCCTATCGTCGAGGTTGCTTGTATGCGTTTTACCTGGACAATCAAATTCGGGAGCATTCAGGCGGTAAAACCAATCTTGACGATTTCATGCGGCATTTGCTGAAGCAATGGCAAGCCAATCCTAAACAGCGCATTTCCAATCCGTATTTCACGAAAGAACTGAAGCATTTTGCCGGTAAAAAATCGAAACGCGATTTTAAGCGGTTCATCGAAAAAGGAGAGGAAATTCCGTTTCCGCGCACCACTTTACCCACCGGTATGCGCGTTGATATTCGGGATATTACCATGCAATACGGCCCGAGCAAGGATGTGGTGGAGCGTGTTGAAGTGGTGAAAAATGTGCTGTTTTTCCTGAAAATGCCTGACGTGTCTGAGGCGACTTTAAAGGAGGCTTTGCTAAGATAACCATAAGCAATGCGAATACGCTACAACGCAACCTTCGCACAAACTAACATGACTGGATAAGGGCCAAATACGCGGTTTTCATGTTGTGGATATGGTTTGTCATCATACAGTCATGAAAATATGGCTAAATAAAATATATTTTAAAAAATAATTTTATGTAAAATATTTAAAATCATAATTTTACATAAAATGACATTTTTTTGACGGGCGCAAACCCCTTGTGTGAATTCGTTCCACACAAGGGGTTTTAGTTTTGCACCGCTTTTTAGGTACCTCTTGAAAAGCGATATTTTCAAATCATTTTTTGCTCGTTATATGAAATATTTTTCCATCATAATGCTGGCGTTTTCAGTCTCAACGCCAGTTGCTTTCTCCCAAACCATTCAGGAAATCGCTACCGGAGCCGGTTATCAAAAACAGAGTTTTGTTAACCTTGCCGCAGGTACGGAAAGCCTGATTGCCAACACGGCCTGGGATATTGCTTTTAGCGTATTCGGCCAACAGGACGCCGGTATTTTTGTCAATGAAAGCAGTGGCTCAAGCATGGGGCAACCGCTGCCTGCCCTGGAATTGTATGACGCCCTGACGGACAACTTTGCTGACCAGCCTGATCCGTCTGTGTTGGAAGATTATCGCCTTTACAATGCTGAAAAAACCTGGAATTACGGCGCGCTCAATGAAAATCGCGATCCGGCCAATCCCGGCGATTATGGCTGGGGCGTTTATGATCCGGCGACACATCAAATTTTGGGTCGCTCGGTTTATGTACTGAAACTCCGCAACGGACAGTACAAAAAGATCAAGGTGGAGTCGCTTAATGGCACGACTTATACTTTCCGTTACGCCAACCTGGATGGTACCAGCGAGGTGACTAAAACCATCAATAAAGCAGATTTCAGTGGCAAAACGCTGGCTTATTACAGTTTCACCACTGAAAACACGGTGAGTGTTGAACCTGCTTCCGGCTTCGATTTGATGTATTGCCGCTACATCACACCGCTGCTTGATCCTTCTACGCAATCCTATATTCCCTACGCCGTTGCCGGTATTCTGAGCGGTCGTGGTGTCAAAGCCGCCAAAGCAGACGGTATAGATCCGACTACTGTACAGTTTGCCAATTATCAGGATAGCCTGAGTACTGCCATTGACGTAGTGGGCTACGACTGGAAAGCATTTTCAGGCACGGCATGGTCGGTTGACCTTGACAGGGCTTATTTTGTCAAAACCGCCAATAATCGGGTTTGGAAATTATATTTCATTGATTTTGAAGGCAGTACAACCGGAAAGGCGATTTTCGAGAAAACGGACCTTGGCATTGTTTCTTCAGTTAAAACACCTGCGGATATCCATGTAGAAGTGCTGGCTTACCCGAATCCGGTTGTTGATCAATTGTACGTAGCCCTGGATATTCCGGCTGAACTGGCTCAACGCGGCAGTTTGCGCGTGACAGACATGCAGGGACGTACCGTGGTGCAACAAACGACTTCCTTGCGCGACGGATTTCAGGTGCTCGAACTGGAAGCCGCAACCTGGAATGCAGGTACTTATGTCCTGACGCTGGATTTGCCTGAAACAGCTGTCTTTTTAGGCAAAGTGGTTAAAAATTAATAGCGTCTTCATGCTCATAAATGCTCGCTGATAATTTGTAATTCCCCCGAAAAGGCATTTCAAACTATCAGCGAGTACTTGAACCCCGACCACTCCTTCCAAGCATAAATCCAGACCTGATAATGTTAAAATTTTGCTGTACAGCGCTGTTATCTATTGCTTTTATCGCGCCATCAGTAGCCCAAACACCCCAGGATACGCTACCGGACAACGAATTGAATCAAGTGGTCGTAACGGCCCAATTCGTACCGACAGACATCCGGCAAACGGTAAATGTCGTGCGCGTATTAGACCGAAAAACCATTGAACGACGGGCGGCTATTAATCTTGAAGAACTATTACAAACGGAAACCGGAGTGAGATTGACGCAGGATGCTGTTTTAGGCAGTGCAGTCAGCATCAATGGCCTGAACGGCGAAAACGTAAAAATTCTGGTGGATGGCGTGCCGGTTGTGGGGCGAATGAATGGAAGTGTGGATGCCGGACAACTGCCACTTGGCGCTGTACAGCAAATTGAGATTATCGAAGGGGCGCAATCGCTGATTTATGGTTCGGCAGCCTCGGCAGGCGTGATAAACCTGGTGAGCCGTAAAAATCAGGCGCACCGCTTTGAAATAGAAGGCAACACACAAATCGAAGGCAACGGTTACCAAAATTTTCAGGGTAGGGCAGGGGTGAAATTGGGCAAGTTTCAACTTCAACTCACCGGCAACCAACTGGATTTCAAGCCCACATCGGATACTTCACAGGGACGCGACCAAATCTGGAACCCCAAAACGCAAACCAATGGCAGGGCACTGCTTCGTTTCTCTCCTTCAGAACGCCTGGATATTCGATTGTCTGGCGGCATGTTTTCAGAACAGGTGGATAACCTCGGCAATCTCCGCCGCCCCAATTACAAACCCTACGCATTTGACGATTTTTACAAAACCCGCAGAAAAGATGCCAACCTGATCAGCGAAGGTCGCCTGAAAAGGTCCTGGTTCTGGCAAACAACAATGGGTTGGAGCCGTTTTGACCGCGTCAAAAATTCTTACCGTTTTGATTTTGATGACGAGAAACTTACCCTGCTCGATGAGCAACAAGATACTTCGGCTTTTACCGGCCTGCTCGCCAGAGCAACCCTGGCCAGCGACCGTACTAACCGACGCCTGGATTATTTGTTCGGCGTCGAAAATTACCGCGAAACTGCCGAAGGCGCGCGTATTGTAGATTCAACATCCAACAGATACGGGCGAGCAGATGTCAGCGATTTTGCGCTGTTCTCCAGTGTGAAAGCGCATTTCCTCAATCGAAAACTGACACTGCAAGGCGGCGCTCGCTGGACGCAAAATCAGCTTTACGGCAGCGCTGTCACGCCCTCAGTCTGGATGCTCTGGCGACCAATTGATCACCTCGAAGCCCGCGTTTCCTATGCCAGCGGCTTTCGATCTCCCTCTCTGAAAGAGCTTTACCTGAATTTTATTGACATTAACCACTACGTAGTAGGCAATCCTGCCCTCCGCCCGGAATACTCCGACAACCTGCACGCCGAGTTGAAGTGGAAGTCGGGCATTACACAGTCTTTTCAATGGAGCGCCACCGCATCAGGCTTCTACAACGATATACGCAACCGCATTATCTTGTCTGAATTCGGCCCGGTTCAATACCGCTATGTCAACCTCGAAAAATGGACGACAACCGGCGGCGGACTGGCTTTGCGTGCAGCCTGGAATGAATGGTTGCAGTTTAATTCAACATTTAATTACACCGGCTTTTACAACCATCTCGCCTCCAAGGCAGATTCTTTGCCTGTGCTGAACTGGTCGCCAGACTGGATGAATGAAATCCGCCTGAGTGGCTGGAACCAACTTGTGGGACTGTCGGTGTGGCATAAAATGACAGGACGGACGCCTTATTTCATTGAAGATGAGAACAAGCAGATTACGCAGGGCGCAGTCGAAGCCTGGGATATGCTTAATGTTAGCGCCAATTTTTCACTGCTGAACAATCGCATCCGACTGAATACCGGCGTCAAGAACGTTTTTGACAAAAAGCAGATTCGCGCAGGCGCTACCGACGGTGAAGGACATATCGCCGCCAATAACCAGCAATCTGTCCACTGGGGACGACTGTGGTTTTTGAATGCCGTCGTGACGCTGGGTTGGTAATTTGCGTGTTGGACGTTTTACGCCTTTTCCAGAAATACTTCTGCCATCATACACCGGGCCGAGCCGCCACCATAGGTTTCGATGGTGCGAATGTCGCTGTGCAGCAGTCGTGTATGTTTTTCTAACTGCCTGATTTGCAGAGAGTTCAGGGCCTCAAAAGCCTGAGTGGACATGACGAGTATCGTCTCTCCCTGTTGATTGCGCACCTGAAGCATATTTCCGGCAAAGGAGTTCATTTGCGAAAGGCTGATCTCTACAATTTCTTTTCCGGTAGCAGCAAAACGCTCCTCGAGCATGGCCCTTTCTGTTTCATCCCTCACGGTATCGAGACAAATGACCACAAAGGTTTCGCCGAGGGCCATCATGACGTTTGTGTGATAGATGTCTTGGCCATTGGCGTCAACGGAATGGAACACAACGGGCGTGTAGCCGATGAGGTCGCAAAGGTCTTGTAACAATGCTTCCTCCGTCCGCGGGCTGAGGCAGGCATAAGCCAGTTGATTCGGGTGGTCAAAAATGATGCTGCCCGTACCTTCCAGGTAGCGTTCTTCGGCTTCGGCGCCTTCCAGGTGATGGCGTTTGGTCATGCTGAATCCGGCGTCCAGCACCTTCTTGACAATGGCGTCACTGCGTTCGAGGCGACGGGTCGGGGCATACATCGGATAAGTGATGATGTTGCCATTCTGGTGAAAACTGACCCAGTTGTTCGGAAATACGGCGTCTGGTTTGACAGGCGTAACCGAATCATCTGCGACGATCACATTGACACCGGCATGGCGCAGTTTTTGCACAAAAGCGTCAAATTCCGACTGCGCGCGCTGGCGCATTTCCGCGCCGGAAAGGAGTCCGTCGCGACTTTGAAAAGCATTGTTGGCGGCCGTTTCTTCATTGAATGCGAAGTTGGCCGGGCGAACCATGAGGATATTAGCGGTAGTTTGTTGGCGCATATAATTTTTTTTCGTAACTGTTTAGGTCGCTCCTGTTTTGGCCAAAAAAGGTCTATTTTAGGCCACTCTTCGCCGTTTTCCTCGTCCGATGCGCTGCATCGAACTCAAAAAAGCGGCTTGATTGACCTAAAATCGCCTACTTTTTTGATCCAAAACCGCTGACCTAAACAGTTACCTTTTTTCAGCGGTAAAAATAGCGGTAGTCGGTGCAACAGTCTATTCAATTACATCATTTCTTTCGTCGGCTTGTTCTACATTTGTCCGACAAAATCAATTTGCTTTGAGAATCAACATCATCAACAGGTCGCCTTTCCCGCTACCAGCGTATCAAACCACCGGCAGTGCGGGCATGGATTTGCAGGCGAACCTTGACCAACCGATTACGCTGGGCCCGCTCGAACGCTCCCTAATCCCGACAGGGTTGTTCATTGAACTACCACATGGCTTTGAAGCGCAAATCCGCCCCAGAAGCGGTATGGCCGCCAATCGCGGGCTAACGATGCTCAATTCGCCAGGTACGATTGACAGCGATTACAGGGGTGAAATCAAGTGTATTCTGGTCAATCTTTCCAATGAACCACAGACCATCCACCCCGGCGAGCGTATTGCCCAAATGGTCATTGCCAAACACGAACAAATATCCTGGAACGAAGTTGCCGAACTGATCGAAACTGATCGCGGCACTGGCGGCTTCGGAAGCACCGGAGTTAGTGGTTAGTGGTGAGAGGTTAGTGATTAGTGATTAGTGTTTTCATCATCTGTTCATGGTTAATCACTCACCACTAATCACTTACCTCTAATCACTAACCTCTAATCACTCACCGCTCACCACTCACCTCTTACCTCTTACCACTAATCACTTACCACTCACTATGCGTATCATCATCCCGATGGCTGGCCGAGGCACCCGATTAAGGCCGCATACCCTGACGGTACCCAAACCTTTGATACCCGTTGCCGGCAAACCGATTATTCAACGATTGGTAGAAGACCTGGCTCATTCCTATCACGGCAAAATAGAAGAAATTGCCTTCATCTGCGGCGATTTTGGCCCGGAAGTTGAGCGCGAACTGGTTCGCATCGCGGAGCAAATGGGCGCTAAGGGCAAGATATACCACCAGCAAAAGGCCCTGGGCGTCGGACACGCCATTTTCTGTGCCAAAGACAGCCTGAAAGGCAAGTGTATGATCGCATTTGCCGATACGCTGTTCAAAGCCGATTTCAGTTTTGATGATGCGCACGACGGCGTTATCTGGACGCAAAAAGTCAAAGACCCTTCTTCGTTTGGCGTGGTGAAGGTGAGCGACGATGGCACCATTACAGACTTTGTCGAGAAGCCATCTACGTTCGTATCCGATCTGGCGATTGTCGGTATTTACTATTTCCGCGAGGGCGAAAGATTGCGCGATACGTTACAGCAGATCATCAAGCAGGATATTCGTGAAAAAAACGAAATACAACTCACCACGGCGCTTGAATGGTTAAAAAACGACGGACTGAAATTCAAAACCGGCGAAATTGATGAATGGCTGGATTGCGGTAACAAGGAAAATATCCTGTTGTCGAACGAGCGCATGCTCGAAATCCACCGACAAAATGAAGGATTGGTTTCATCTTCGGCGATCATTGAAAACAGTGTCATCATCGCGCCCTGTTTTATTGGCGATGGCGCTGTCTTACGCAATTCGGTGGTTGGTCCGCATGTCAGCGTCGGGCATCAATCCACCGTAGAAAATGCCATCATCAAAAACAGCATTGTTCAGAATCGTTCCTTGATCAAAAATGCCGTTCTGGATTATTCCATGGTCGGCAACTCAAGCCGTTTTATCGGCTCCTGGGATGAACTGAACCTCGGCGATTACAGTAATTTTCATCAAAAATAGAAAAAATTGATTCGATTGATCCGATTGATTCGATTAAGTCCGATTGATCCGATTAAATCCGATTGTTTTGATTCCTACAAATGGATGCAATACAGTTGTGTCACCAAAATCCGTGTTGCTTTGCATCTGCGTTATCCGCGTTCCATCTA
>JADZBJ010000155.1 GCA_020852155.1 Saprospiraceae bacterium
AAATCCTTGAAAATCAGGAAAATCAATCCTGGAAATCTTCAAAATTACTTAAATCAGGGTTAAAAGCGGGCAAATGTAGTTCAAAAAGCCCTTAAAAATGTAGAAAATGTGCTGGAAAAATTACATTTTTTGCAAGAAAATCCAAATCAAAGCCCCTGCTCTACATTCACACTGATTGATATACCTTTGGCGGCTTGTTTTCAGGTGATTTTAAACTTCTCGCTCCTCTCTCTCGCATGGTGTTTACGAATAAAAAATGGATGTGGGCGCTTTCTGCGCTGTTGCTGGCACTTGGTGCTGCGGCCTACCATTTCAAATGGTTTTCAGCCCTTGGTAATTCAATTCCATCGGCAGGCGAACAACAAACCCTGACGGCCAAAAACCCCATGCTGGAACTGTTGTCGCCAGATGAAACAGGGATTGATTTTGCCAATGAAATCGTGCCTACCGAGCAGAATAATGTGGTGAACAACATCAATTTCTACAACGGAGGCGGTGTTTGTGCGGCCGATTTCAACAACGACGGACTGACAGATTTGTATTTCGTCAGTGGTAGCGGCAAGAACAAACTGTACATGAATCAGGGCAATTTCAAATTCAAGGAAAATGCCGAAGCCGCCGGTGTCGCGTCGCCGGAGGGATTCGAATCAGGCGCTACGATTGCTGACGTCAATGCTGACGGGTTCCTGGACATCTTTGTGAATCGCGCTGGCCCTAAAGATTATCCGGGCAGGGGTTGTCAGTTGTTTGTCAATAACCCGAACAAACCGGGGTATTTCACCGAAATGGCCGAAGCATTCGGTCTGAAAGACGATTCGCCGGTTACAGGCGGCGCTTTTTTTGATTATGATCTTGATGGCGATCTGGATTGCTATATTCTGAACCATTCGGAAGACCTCACATTTCCGAATAAAATCAATCTCAAAAAACTGCCTGACGGTAGCCTGAGAACAGACCTGACTCCGAAAGAAAAATACGATTCCGATCGGTTTTACAGAAATGATGGCCCCGGCCCGTTATCCGCCAATGGTATAAAAACCTGTCGTTTTACAGAGGTTTCCAAAGAAATTGGCATTCAAAATATGGGTTTTGGACTCAGCGTATCGGTCGGGGACATGAACAATGACGGCTTCCCGGATGTGTATGTGGCCAACGACTTTGTGCAGCCTGATAATTTCTATTATAATACCGGAAAAGGGCAATTCACGGATAAGTTAGACGCTGCGCTGCGGCATAATTCCGTCTTCTCCATGGGCGTGGATCTGAGCGATTTTGACAATGATGCGCTGCTCGATGTTTTTAGCCTGGATATGTTGCCCTCTGATAACACGCGCCAGAAAATTTCACAAACCACCAACTCGCTTAGCCGCTATACCAGCATCGTGCAATATGGACAGATAGAACCTGTCACGCGCAATACCCTGCAACGAAACAACGGAAACGGCACCTTTAGTGATGTGGCTTGTATGGCTGGCATTTATAAAACAGACTGGGCCTGGAATTGCCTGATCTGTGACTTGGACAATGACGGTGTCAAGGATATGTACATTTCAAACGGATACCCGAAAGACGTCAACTCTCGTGATTACAAGGATTTCATTTTGCCGGAAGCGACCAAAACCACGCCGCTGCACCAGATGAACTTTGCGCAGATGAAAGACCTGATCTCGAAAATGCCCAACTATAAAACCCGCAATTTCTTCTATCGAAATGCAGGAAACTGGCAATTTGAAGACATGAACGGTCAATGGGCTACGGTTTCGCCATCATGGTCATGCGGCGCTGTCTGGTGCGATCTGGATAATGACGGCGACCTTGAATTGGTCGTCAATAACCTCGAAGAACCAGCATTTGTCTATAAAAATCTTGCGCGTGAAAAAAACGCCACACACTATTTACAAATAACGCCCAAAGGGGCCGCCAGTAACCCTTTCGCCTTTGGCGCTTCGGTGTTGATTGAAAACAACGGCGTCAAACAGTTTCAGGAACTTTATCCCAATCGCGGCATTTTCAGCGCTTCCGAACCGATGTTTCACTTTGGCCTCGGCAATGCCTCCAGCATCGAACGCCTGACCATACGCTGGCCTGATGGCAAAACCCAAGCCCTCACCAATGTCACAGCCGACCAGCGACTGTCATTGCGCTACGAAGATGCTTCTGGATATGTCGCGTCGCTTTCTCCGCCGGTGCGCGAGGATAAATGGTTCAAAGATGTTTCCAATCAGGTGAACGCGCCATTTCTACACCGCGAGAGCGGATTTATTGACTTTGAACGCTGGGAAATGTACCCCTGGACGATTTCTGACCTCGGGCCGCTCGTTACCATCGGCGATGTCAATGCTGATGGACTTGACGATTTCTTTATTGGAAATGGTTTTGATTCGCCTTCGGTAATCTATGTGCAAAATCAGAATGGCACGTTCAGGTCAACCTCCACGAAACTGATGGATACCTATAAGAATTTTGAAGATGACGGCGCGGTATTCTTCGATGCGGATGGCGATGGCGACCAGGATCTGTTCGTTACCAGCGGCGGGCCGGATGCAACGTCGGATCTTGCCTGGCAATCCCGACTTTATGTCAATGACGGCAAAGGTGAATTTTCCAACGAAACTTCCACAAGATTGCCTGAAATACGTTGCCTTGCCCAGCGGGCTGCCGCGTTTGATATGGATAAAGACGGCGATCAGGACATTGTTATGGGTGGTCGCATCATGCCAAATCAATGGCCGCTAACACCCAAAAGTTTTGTGCTGCGCAACGATAAAGGGAAATTCACGGACATCAGCGATCAGGCGGGCGGCGATTTTACCTACTGCGGTATGGTAACCGATCTTGCCTGGAGCGACTTGAATGCGGACGGAAATGCGGAACTGGTCGTCGCGGGCGAGTGGATGCCTGTCAGTGTATTTGCCTGGGAGGGTAATGCATTGCGCAATGTGACCGACCGATTTGGCCTCTCAGGTACCGAAGGCATCTGGCAGCGCCTGTGCCTGGCTGATGTTGACGGTGATGGCGATACTGATATGGTTACGGGAAATATCGGCCTTAATACGCGCCATCGCGCACCGTTCCACTGTTATGCCAGCGATTTTGATAAAAACGGCACACTGGATCCCATCGTTGCCATTGATGTAGATGGCCGACAATATCCATTGATGCAAAGGGAAGTATTGATGAAACAAATGCCCGCTTTGAAAAAGAAGTTTCTCTTTTCAAAAGACTACGGTGTAGCGCAAATGAAAGATTTGTGGGGGCCTGAAGCGCTGGAACAAAGCAAGCATTTCATCTGTAATGAAGTACAATCGTGTTGGTGGGAAAACCAGCAAGGGAAATTTGTCAAACACATTCTGCCCATGCAGGCTCAGGCGTCGGTTGTACAAGGCATTATCGTGTACGACTTCAATGCTGACGGTCAATCGGATATCCTGCTGTCAGGCAATAAATATGGTTTTGATGTCGAAACCAACAGTTGTGACGCCGGTAATGGCGTATTCCTGTTGGGACGAGGTCAGGGGAAATTTGACTGGACAGATAACCTGGCCACTGGTTTTTGGGCCAGCCTCGAAGCGCGTGATATGGGCTTGATTAAAAGAGGCGGCAAGAAACCGCTGGTCATCGTTTCCAATAACAATACCATCACACAGTTTTTTGAAGTAAAATAATGTTCGGCGGTTGTAATGTTTCAGGTGGTTTTTGCAACTAACCAAGTTAACTATTTACAACGTGCAAAAACCCGACGATACATTCCTTCAGATGTTGATAGAGCATCAGGCGATTTTACACAAAATCAGCAGGGCCTATTGTCTATCAACACCAGACCAGGCCGACCTGATGCAGGAAATGGCCTTGCAACTCTGGCGTTCGTGGCCATCATTCAGGCGCGAGTCAAAGGTTAGTACCTGGGTCTATCGCGTGGCCCTGAACGTGGCGCTGACCTATCATCGTCAGCATCGGATTTCCACAAACGCAATTACGCAACAACATTTTCAAATACCGGAGCAAAACGAGCCGGATTCCGCTGAAACAGAGCGACTTTATCAGGCCATGCAGGTACTGACAGAGGTGGAAAAAGCTGTGTTAATGCTCTATTTTGAAGATTATTCTTTCGATGAAATTGCCGCTATGTCTGGACTGACCCTCAATAATGTCAGGGTCAAAATGCACCGCATTCGGGAAAAACTGCGCACTAAAATTCAATCCGAACATTCACATGGATAATCATATAGACAACATGAAAAAAGCCTGGCAAGAACACCAGCCTGCGGGTTGGGATCAACCCGAATGGATTTCAGTATTGCAACAACGCAACCAGACGGCCTTGAAAAAACTACGGAATAACCTGCTGCTGGAGATCGTTGTGGCCGTATTACTGACCTTGTTTTTAAGTTGGAAACTGGTTGTTGACGAGCCGTTACAGGCCAAAGCGGCGCTGATTGCAATAATCTCGCAAATGGCCATGCTGGGTGTTTTCTACGTCAATGCCTGGAGCCACCTGAACCGCACGCGCAAGGCTGACCTGCCGATCAAACAAAATTTGCAGGAAATGCTTCACTTCTGGCGGCTGGCTTTGCGGCAGTATTTTTGGGGTGGTGTACTGCTGTTCCCTTTGTTTTTTATCGCTATACGCCTGTGGCGCGACGCTGTTTTTAACACAGGCCCGTGGACGTTTTTTACAGGCAGCCCGATGGTGATCGCCCTGAAAGGTTTGGTATTGTGGTTCGTGATGTCCTTGATAGTCTGGTATTTAATTTACCATTCATACGGCAAGCATTTGCAACAAATCAGGAAAAGTCTGGAAGAACTGGAGGAGAAAGCGTGATTTTTAGACAATTTCCCGCAGATTTTTTGCGGAATCTGCGGGAAATAAAAATGGCTTTCTACACCTCCTCCACATAATCCAGATCCGTATCAAAGGTTTCTTTTAATCCCCATAGTGCGATAAACGCAATAGCCAGACAAACAGAACCGACAATCCAGGCCGCAGAAATGACGCTGCCCAGCACGGCAGGCTGTTTCAGGTATTTGAAGGCTTCATTGATCGGAACCTGCATGCCGCGCGCAAAATTCGGCACAGATGTGGCCACTGTCGAGCGAAGGTTAGTACCAAACTGTTCGGCGCCAATAGTGACGAAAATGACCCAAAAGCCCACAGAAATGCCCAGAAAAAAGTGACAAGTATAAAAAGCCGCCACCGTGTTGAATGGCATACCCAGGTAGATGGCCACGGCGATAACATCCAGCACCAAAAAGGCCATCATGACTTTTACGCGACTGCGCAAATACTGGCTCAGCAGGCCCGACGCCAGATCGCCCAGGATGAGTCCGGTGTAACACAGCGCAATGGCATTTCCGGCCAGTACGCCATCCAGCCCTTTGGCTTTGCCAAATTCAGGTGAGAAAAAAATCAACACGCCCACCACAAACCATGTGGAAGTGCCAATAAATATACAGCGCAGAAAACGCGAAAGCCTGTCCCACGAAGTAAACAGCGCCATGAAATTACCGCGACTAATATGACTTTTCGTCTGTACCTGCTGAAAAATGCCTGATTCCGAAACGCTGATTCGTATGAGCAGCAGTAAAATGCCCAATCCGCCGCCGATAAAATAACAGATGCGCCAGTCGAACATTTTATCAATACCCCAAGCCAGTAATGCGCCCGAAAGTCCGATGGTCGCCACCAGCATAGTGCCCAGACCGCGTTTGTTTTTGGGTAAAACTTCGGCTACCAGCGTGATGCCTGCGCCTAATTCGCCGGCCAACCCGACGCCCGCTAAAAACCTGTACAGGGCATAGTCGGTGAATCCATTGGCAAAACCATTCAGAATATTAGCTACGGAATATAGCGCAATACTGAAATAAAGCACCTTCACCCGCCCTTTTTTGTCGCCGAGGACGCCCCACAGTATGCCGCCAGCCAACATGCCAAACATCTGCCAGTTTTGCAGCGAAAGCCCTTTGTCTGTCAAGTCCTGACCACTGAACCCCAGCGCTGTCAGGCTTTTCACCCGAACAAACCCGAAGAGCAGCAGGTCGTAAATGTCAACAAAATAACCCAGTGCGGCTACGATAACCGCGGCATTCAGCAAACGTGGAGAGGAAGACATAAGTGGGTAAGGTGATAATTTGATAATGAAGGTGCAATGATAAGCCGATTGATTGATTCGAGTATTTCGATTGATTCGATTAAATCCGATTAAACTGATGGAGTCGATTAAGTCCGATTGATTCGATTG
>JADZBJ010000156.1 GCA_020852155.1 Saprospiraceae bacterium
AACTCATGGAAGACGATAACCTGCTGCGCTGCATCATCGAAGACGATGGGGTAGGGATCAACAAAGGCCGCGAAAAACAGGCCAACCTCCCGGAGTTTCAGAAACACCGCTCCCGCGGTATGGACATCACTCAGGAGCGCCTCAACCTGCTACACCAACTTCAAAAGCGCACCAGCGATCATTTTATCCAGATTCACGACCTCGCCGATTTGAGTTACGGCCAAAAAACGGGCACACGCGTGGAAGTCCTGTTGCCCATTCTGGAGTGAGTACCTCAATTTTCCGCAAAAATTTGAATAACCGCTAAAGACGCTAAAAACGCAAAGTTTTGAAAATCAAAAAATTAGCGTCTTTAATGTCTTTTTCGGTAAATATCAAATGTGCCGAACTCGCCTTATTTTTGCCGCATGAAATTGATGAAATTTGGCGGCACATCCGTTGGCACGCCCTCCGCTATTCGCAGTCTGGTTCAGATTTTACTGGAAAATTATCAGAAAAATGAACGCTTCGCAGTTGTCTTTTCCGCCTTCTCCAAGGTTACAGACACGTTAATTGAAATGGCTCATCGCGCCTCCAAAGGCGATGGCACGTATGCTGAATTGCTGCAAAAAGTGCGCAACCGCCACTTTGAAGCCATTGAAGAACTCTTGCACGCCGACAGGCAATCCGCCTGCAAGCAGCACATCGAAGCCAATTTTGACGAACTTTCCAACGTCCTGCAAGGCATTTTCCTGTTGCATGAAGTGTCGGCTCGTTCGATGGATTTCGTGGTCAGTTTTGGTGAACGAAATTCAACGTTCATCGTCGCTGAAGTCATGAAACAAGCGGGTATTCCGACCGATTTTCTCGATGCGCGCAATGTCATCCGGACGGACGACCACTACGGCAGCGCCCGTGTGGATTTTGACATCACCAACCAGCAAATACAGTCGCATTTTGCGACACACCCTTCCTTACAGGCCATTACCGGCTTCATCGGCAGCACCAGCGAAGGCACCACGACAACCCTTGGTCGCGGTGGTTCGGACTACACTGCCGCCATTTTCGGCGCAGCCGTCAATGCATCCAGTATCGAAATCTGGACTGATGTGAACGGCGTCCTGACAGCCGACCCGCGCCGCGTTAAAAAAGCATTTACCCTACCCACGATGACCTATCGCGAGGCCATGGAAATGAGCCATTTCGGTGCAAAGGTCATTTACCCGCCGACCATCCAGCCCGCCTACGAGCGCGGTATTCCGCTGGTGATTCGCAACACATTCAATCCCGCATTTTCGGGCACCGTCATTTCTACCGTTGCCGAAAGAGACGGACACGACATCAAAGGCATTTCCAGCATCAATCAAATCGGACTGTTGACCCTGCAAGGCGGCGGTTTGTTTGGCGTGCCGGGCGTAGCGGCCCGACTGTTTGGCGCATTGGCCCGCGCCGGAGTGAATGTGGTGATTATCACGCAGGGTTCCAGTGAAAGCAGCATCACGTTTGCCGTTTCGCCGCATCAATTAGACTTGGCGCAGCAATCCGTTGAAAAAGAATTTAACTACGAACTGCGTGAGGGCATCGTTGAGCCGATTCGCATCGAGCGCAACTTGTCTGTTGTAGCCGTCGTTGGTGAAAACATGCGTTATCGGCCCGGTATTGCAGGTCGCCTGTTTTCGGCTTTGGGCAAAAACGGTATCAATATTTCCGCCATCGCGCAGGGTTCCAGCGAGTTGAATATCTCCGTGGTGGTGCAGGAAGCCGACGAAACCAAGGCCCTGAATGCCATTCACGAAGCCTTCTTCCTGTCCGGGACACAGACCATGCACCTGTATCTGGTCGGCGTTGGACTGATTGGCAGCACGTTGCTTCGGCAAATTGCTGCGCAGGCCGCCTACCTTCAGGAAAAACGCAGCCTCGAAATCAGGGTGGTCGGCATTGCCAACAGCAAAAAAATGATTTTCGATGAAAATGGCATTGACCTGGCCAATTATGCCAGCCAGTTGAATGACAGCGAAGCCCCTTTTACCATGTCGGCTTTTGTGGAAAAAATGCGCCATTTCAACCTGCCCAACGCCATTTTCTTAGACAATACGGCCTCCGCAGAGGTGGCGTCCTGGTACGAGCAAATCCTGGAAAGCAGCATTTCCATTTCCACACCGAATAAAATAGCGGCTTCTTCGCCTTATCCGCAGTATTCCCGCCTGAAAAAGACTGCCGAACGACGCGGCGTGCAATGGCGCTACGAAACCAATGTCGGCGCGGGCCTGCCCATCATCACGACCCTCAACGACCTGCTGCACTCCGGCGACCGGATTCTGCGCATTGAAGGCATTTTGAGCGGTACGCTGTCGTATATTTTCAATCATTTCTGCGCGCCAGGCAACGAAGCGAAATTTGCCGATATCGTCCGTGAGGCCAAGAAATTAGGCCTGACCGAACCCGACCCGCGCGATGACCTGTCCGGCGCGGATGTGCGCCGGAAACTGCTCATCCTGGCCCGCGAAACCGGCCTGCCCCTCGAATCGGAAGACATTCAAATTGAGAATATTTTGCCGGAAGCCTGCCAGAAAGCGCCCAATGTGGAGGCGTTTTTTGATGCGCTGGATCAACACGCCGCGCATTTTGAACAGATCAGGTCTGCGGCCCGCGCTGCGGGGAAAGTCCTGCGCTTCGTGGCGCGACTGGAAGACGGCAAAGCGGACATTACCTTGCAGCAATACGGCGTCGAGCACCCGTTTTACTTCCTGTCGGGCAGCGATAATATGGTGGTGTTCACCACCGAGCGATACCACGAGCGACCGTTAGTGGTGCGTGGCCCCGGTGCTGGCGCAGAAGTCACCGCCGCAGGGGTGTTTGCGGAGGTGATTGCATTGAGCAGTTGATTTGGAAATGTGGGGTTGGGTGGTTATTTTTGTGTGGGTGTTTTGAGGATGGCGGAGTTTATAGAAGCCTCTTTGAGCGGTATAAAACCGTTTATTGTGACTAAAATCAGTTGAAATGGAATTACTGAAAAAATATCGAAACGAGCTTAATAAGGCGTGTTCAACTTTTAAGGTTGATGAACTTTATGCCTTTGGTTCGATCTTGACTGAAGCGTTCAACGCTCAGAGTGATATTGATTTTATCGTTTCGATACAGTCAGAAGATCCGATTGAGTATGCCGAAAATTACTTTGATTTGAAATTTGAACTGGAAAAAATCTTCAAACGAAAAATAGATTTGCTCGAACAAAAAGCAATCAGAAACAAGACGTTTGAGAACTTGGTCAATCAACAAAAAATGCTCGTCTATGCAAGAAGAAATCAAGGTTTGGCTTGAGGATATTCAGAAAGCAATCGCCGAAATTAATGATTTCCTCCCGGAACCTAAAAACTTCTTAGACTTTCAGACGGATATAAAAACTAAACGGGCGGTTGAAAGAAATATAGAAATAATTGGAGAGGCTATGAGCCGAATATTGAGCGTTGAGCCTGGTATTCCAATAAGCGATTCAAGAAAGATAGTGGATACTCGGAATCGAATAATCCATGGTTATGATTCCGTTTCGGATGATGTAATTTGGCTGATAGCAATTCGATACCTTCCTGTTCTTGACAAAGAAATAAAAGAACTAGGAGAAGGTAGTTGATAAATGCCCGCTCGCGCCTCATCTTCTAGTCACCCTTCGCAAGTCAGTGTCTCCGATGCGACATATGCTGTCCGCTAATTGTTGATTTAACACACCAATAATAAGTTCAAATATGAGATTAGGATTATTTTGCTTATTAGTGCTACTGACAACTTTTACATATGGACAGGCGAATTTTTTATTTTCTGGAAATCCAATAACTTTTTCGGATAAAAATGAAATTCCCCAAATTACAAAATTAGTCGAAGAATTTAAGAGAGATAGCAGTTTAAATAATAATAAAATATTAGACAATGAGTTTCAGCCATATCTTGAAATGATTCAACATTCGACTGTTGTATTGACCAAATTCAAGTTAGTAGGCGAAAATACTAAGATAGATTTCCTTGACGAATACAAATCTGGATTTGTTGCCATTGATAAATCTCCGCTATATTGTTTTTGTCACGAAAAGAGATTCATTCTTAATCAAGAAGGACAATTAAAGCAGGATGATAAGGGCGATTATTACAAAATATTGGTTTTGGGGGTTGGCAAAGAAGGTTTTTCTGATCTGGCATTTGTAATTATTTTAAAAGATAGTGAATTTTCGTCCGCTTTTATGCACTTTGACAAAATGGACTATAGGACATTAAGATCAAATTTTACAGAAGGAGAATCAGTAACAATTTACTCCAAAACGTCGAAACTAATTTTAGAAAATTCAGAAAACGGATACTTAATTGGAAGATTTGAAATGATGTCGAAAGAATTACCTACTGAAGATTCATTGGATTACCATTTTGACATTTCAGGTGAATTTAGCTGTAAGATAAAATAAATGAAGGACCATAGTGCTGCGACCCTTCCAATCGCCGCGCCAGCGATTTCCGCCATACTGCTTTTACTAACCTCAGTTGCAGGCGCTCAGGAACAGGACAGTTTGAAATACTTTGTAGAACGGTTCACAGATAGCACGCTAAGCGCCAGCGAACGGAGCGTTGCTGGACAAAAAATCAGGTCTATACAGAACGTCAGGTATCTAAGTTCAAGCCATGACAGGATAGAGGCCGATACGTTATTGCGCTATGCAGAACAGCGAATGGTTGCGGGTTTGGTGCAAAATGAGGCAATAACCAGGCAGATTGGGCGTATCCTGGCTGATTCCACAGTAAGCAATCCGGTAAAATCGAGAGCTTTGGGAATTTTATCAAAAATGAACACCTGTCAGGCTGATTCCATCCTGATTGCCAACATAGATGTCCTTCATTATTTGGGAGAACCTCCGGGTGGGGCAGGCGGC
>JADZBJ010000157.1 GCA_020852155.1 Saprospiraceae bacterium
AGTTCGGCAACGATTTTGTGTGGGAATTTTTGGGGCTGGAACGCTCGCAAAACACGACGCAGATCGAACATTACGACTGTTTTGCTGCACAATGTCAGGCGCTTTGCCGCATCAATACCATTTTAATTGACCTTTGCCGCGACATCTGGACCTACATTTCCATTGAGTATTTTAAGCAAAAAACCATTGCCGGCGAGGTAGGTTCTTCGGCCATGCCGCACAAGGTCAATCCGATTGATTTTGAAAATGCAGAAGGAAACCTGGGTTTGGCTAATGCATTATTCACCCATTTTGCTGAAAAATTGCCCATTAGTCGCCTCCAACGCGACCTGACTGACAGTACAGTGTTGCGTAACGTGGGCGTACCGATGGGGCATACGGTCATCGCCATGAAAGCCATTCAAAAGGGCCTCAACAAATTGCTGCTCAATGAAGGCCGCCTGTTTGACGACCTGGAAGATAACCAAATGGTGATTGCAGAAGGCATACAGGTTATCCTGCGCCGCGAAGGTTATCCGCAGCCATACGAAGCCCTCAAAGCCCTCACCCGAGGCCGCGCCGTGGTGACCCGCGAACACCTGACCGAGTTTATCGAACAACTTCAGGTGTCACGCCATGTGAAGGATGAATTGTTGGCATTGACGCCGCACAATTATGTAGGGAAATAGGTGGCAATTATTTAACCTCCAAATAGATGGATAACGACGCGAAGCAAAGTACCTTTGTCCGCTTTTTTCTAACCTTATTATGATTCAAAAACTATTTACCTTCTGTTTGCTGCTGCTGATTTCCTTTGGAACCAGTGCGCAAACAGTCACCCTAAAAGGGTCTGTCCGCGATGCGGACACCAACCAGGCTCTGTCTGACGCCACGATTGTGGTGGTGGGTTCGGGCAAATTCGGCGCAACGGGCGCCGACGGCGCATTCTCCATTGACATGGTTCCGGTCGGGCTTCAAACCCTTTCGGTGTCGCACGTGGGATACTTGCCGCTCGAATTGCGTTACAACGTAGCGCCTTCAACGGCTGAACGCGTTGAAATCGAACTTCGCCGCGACCCGAACGCGACTACCGCCAGTTCCGGTGATATTCCGACCATCAGGCTGGAAGAGGCCGATGAGGAGACTGACGGTGCAGGCGGCGTTGCCAACCTGCTCAATGCCAGTCGCGACGTTTTTCAACAGGTTTCCGGTTTTGGCTGGTTTGCTTTTCGTTTCCGCGAACGCGGTTATGACGGCGAAAATTTCCCCTTGTTTATCAATGGCGTCAACATGAACGACCCGGAAACGGGTTTTGCCTCTTATGGCGACATCAGTGGCCTGAATGACGTGCTGAGAAACCGCCAATCCACCGTGGGTTTGGGCGCTACCGAGTTTGCATTTGCAGAAATCGGCGGTGCTACACGCGTGGACACACGCGCATCCGTACAGCGCAAGCAAATTCGCGCATCCTATTCGTTGTCAAATCGAATCTACCGTCACCGTCTTATGTTGACCATGAATACCGGTTTGATGCCGGGCGGTTGGGCTGTCAGCCTTTCTGGTAGCCACCGTTGGGGCCAGGATGTTTACTTTGATGGTACATTCTTCGACGGTTACTCCTGGTTTGGCTCAGTAGATAAAAAATTCGGCACAAAGCATACGTTTAACGTTACGGTATTGGGTTCGCCAAGCCGCCGCGGACGTGTGACCGATTCTTTTGAGGAGATGTACGAACTGGCTGGCAACAACCGCTACAACCCAAGTTGGGGTTATCAGAATGGCGATAAACGCAACTCAAACGTCGTACATTCCAACCAGCCTATTGGTATTTTCAGGTATGACTATACGCCGGGTAATGGTACAGAAGTGACTTTTGCGGCTTATGGACAGACCGGTACACGCGGAAGTAGCCGTATTGAATGGAACAACGGTTTCAATCCTGCGCCGGACTACAACCGTCGTTTGCCTTCGAGTTTGACTGATCCGGTTTTAGCGGCACTTTGGGCCGATTCACTGCGCAACAACGAGTCACTGCGTCAGATTAACTGGGAAGGTATTTACAATGCGAATCGCGTCGGCGCTATGGAAACTGTAACCAATGCCGACGGTATTGCCGACAACAACATTACTGGCCATCGCTCGCAATATATCGTTGAAGACAACCGTCAGGACAGCCGTGAGGCCGGATTTAATGCCGTTTTGCAGCAACAACTGCACCAGCGCGCCAAAATTCAGGCTGGGTTGCACTACAAATGGTACACAGGCGAAAACTTCAAAGTATTGGATGACCTGCTGGGTGGCGATTACTGGCTCGACCGCAACCGTTATGCTTTGCAGGAATTTCCTAACAACCCGGAGCGGGCAGATGCAGACTTGCTCAATCCTAATAATGTGGTGTATGAAGGAGAGGTATTCGGTTACAACTACGACGAAAACATCCGCAACGGCGGCTCATGGTTTCAGATTCAGGGCGATGCCAACCGATTCTCCTGGTTTGGAGGCGGTGAGGTAGGCGTCAATCAGTTCTGGCGCACGGGTTATATGAAAAACGGCCGTTTCCCGGATAACTCGCTCGGTGATTCGGAAAAACAGTCGTTCTATACTTACGGCGCTAAAGGTGGTCTGACGTTTAAAATCAATGGCCGCAATTACCTGTATGGCAACGCATTTTTAGGCACTCGTCCGCCACAATTCCGTGATGTTTTCCAGGCGCCACGTACGCGCGATACCGCTTTGCCTAATGTTGATCCGTATGGCATAACTGGTTTTGAGGGCGGTTATATGCTCCGTTCTCCACAACTCCGCCTGCGTGCGACAGGTTACTGGTCACAGTTCAAGAATGAAATTGAATCGTTCCTCCTGTTCCTCCAAACCGCCGGCGAGTTCGGTAGCTTGGTGGTCAAGGACATTGAACGGGTACATACCGGTGTCGAATTGGGTGTCGAGTACAAGCCAATTCCACAATGGACGTTCAGCGGCGCTACTAACCTCGGCTACTATCATTACACCAACCGCCCGACTTTTTTCTTGTCTTTGGACAATACCGGTCTGGTTGATTTGAATAATGTGACAACCTATCGCGACAATTTCCGCGTACCTGGCACGCCGCAAACTTCGGGTTTGGTGTCAGTGCGCTATGAAGGTCGTCGTTTCTGGTCGGCATCTGTCACGGCTAACTATGTAGATAATCTGTGGTATCAGTTTGATGCTACACGTCGTACAGCAGAGTATGTACTGACGCAACAACCAGGCAGCCAAATCTGGCGTACCATCATTGACCAGCAAAAAGCGCCGGCGGCATTCACGCTGGATGTTTTTGCCAATAAATCCTGGAAATTCGGTCGCAACTTCCTTTACCTGAACGTAGGCTTGAACAATATCCTGAATAACACGAACATCATTATTTCAGGCCGTGAAGCCTATCGTTCGGCATTTGGCCGCGAGCGCGACAATCCGAATTTCTACACCAACGAAATCACGTACGCTCCTGGATTCAACTACTTCGCCAGCGTTGCCTGGAGAATGTAACAGGTGGCTTGCACTCCCCGAAACAACCATCTCAAAAGTTTTTCAAATTAAAAAAACAGGCAATTATGCTTTTTCAATTCAATAAAAACTTCGTTTTACTGGCCGTATTACTGTGTACGACCTTCGTTTTCTCCTGCGTTAAAAACGAATTCGATGAGCCGCCAGTGGGTGGTGATGTCTCAGAAATACCGGTCAATACGACCATTCGCGACCTGAAAAAACTGCACATAACTCCGGGCGGTTTTGACAGCATCAAAACGGATGCAGTTATCACGGGTATCGTTACGATGGACGACCGTTCTGGTAACTATTACAAAAAATTGGTCATTCAGGATTCTACAGGCGGTATCGAACTCTTGTTCAACGATGGCTACCAATACCTGAATTTCCCGATTGGTCGCCGCATTTATATCAAATGCAAAGACCTGTCACTGTCTGACTACGCCGGTGTAACACAACTGTGCAGCGGCAAAGCCCTCGACGGCGACGCTCAGGGTAGTCTGGAAGCGCAAGTGCGTGAAAAGTTTGTGAAAGGTTTGTGGGATCTG
>JADZBJ010000158.1 GCA_020852155.1 Saprospiraceae bacterium
AAAAATGTTTCGATTTGGCTTTTACAGGTGTCAGCGTCAATTAAATAAGCCAAATAATTATCAGAAGAAAGGTGATCAAAGTAGCCTACACTGTTCAGTATAGTATCACTTAGAATAAAAGTATAAGGAGCATTACCTCCCTCCGCCAATAATGTTGCACTCCCAAAATCATGAATACAATCTATATTTTGTGTTTTTTCTATGCTGATTTTGGGATGAGAATACGCTTTGATTTCGGCTGCTAAGGTTCCCTTGCATAAATTTGAATCAATAACAGTTACTTGATATGTACCCTGTGTGAGGTTTTGGAAAAGGGCAATTGGCTGGTAATTACCTCCATTTATGCTATATAAATAGGGTGGAGTACCAGATGAAGGGGTAACTGAAATTGCCCCGTTTTGGCGGCAATTTATTGGTGTTACGAGCAGCGACACAGATTGTATCGGTGAAGGCTGAATGATTGTAATGCTTGTATCCAGGATGCAGCCATTTGAAAATAGAATTTCAACAGAGTGAGTGCCCGGTGCAAGGTTGCTGAAGGAGGAGTTGAATTGAAAAGGCCCTCCGTCAAGGCTGAACAATCCCCCCGTAATTGGCTGAACTATTAATGAACCCGTATTAGGGTCTTCACATGCCGGAGGAATAACTTCTATTTGAGCAGATACACCTGAAGTTATCAATATGGAATCACGAACAAGTTTTAGATCCGTTAAAGTAAACCCTGATTCTCCAGGTGTTGCACCATTTGATGAGTTTTGATTTGCTTTGCCATTTTGACCGCCACTCAAGTCCGAAATGATCTGGGTACTTGGCTGAGAAAGTAGTAACTGTCCGCCACCGCCGCCGCCACCTGGTCCAATTATTTGATTTATATCATGGAAAAAACAGTCACCTCCATTGCCACCACGCTGGTTGCAATATAAATTGCCAGATATTTCCACATAATCAATCATCACAGTGCCTCCGGCGCCGCCACCGCCATGACCATCGTTTGAATCTGATGGGCTTGTCACTGATTGACCATCGGCATAAATAAAGGCGTTATTAGATTGTATAGTATGGGCGCTTATTATGACTATACCCGCGCCTTGTCCACCGCTCGTGCCAACTCCATCATTCATATGGCCAGCGCCGCCACCGCCGCCCATGTAGGCTTGAGTTTGATCAGGATTTGTCAGCTGTAAGCCGCCGATTCCATTTGTTCCAGGTGAGGCATTAATATTTACACTGGCGTTATTGTATTCCAACCCTCCCAAGCCTCCATTCCCTCCATTGCCGCCGCCGCCGCCGCCAGCATTGTGAGCATTGCCGCCACCGCCGCCATTTGCTATTTTTCCACGTCCGCAACATTTACCTAAGGTTGGGGTGGCAATCCCTTCTCCTTTACGTGCTGAATATGCTGGATCGAAATCATATACATACTTTGTCTGATTATACACAGAAAACCCTGCGTCGGTACTTTCGCCGCCTCTGAATCCGCTGGCTGAAACATCAATGCTTCCCTGTAAAACAAGTTTGTCTTTGACATCAAGTACTAAAACGCCGCCTGTAGTACCGTTCCATTCTTGACATTTTACATCGCATACATTTACCGAATCAAATTCCGGCACATAAATCATTTGAACTTTTCCGGCAATATTAAAAGGCTTGGATAATTGATATGTTAAGTGGATCTCTTGCCCATGTATTTTTTTGATTCGATTAAAGGAGTAGTTACCAGCTCCTCCATTTTGGAGGATATTTCCAAATGTAGCATTTTCAACAGTAGATGTTATTGCACCTTGCATTTGGATTAATAAGACTTCATCGCCGACATGAAAGCCTAAAGTAGATCCAACAGTAACAACTGAACTGTCACATCCGAAATTTGTTACCGGAGTATAGCGATTGATAATGCCAGATATACAAGCCTGGCCTTGCAGAACCATGCTGGTCAGCAAAATAGTAGTGATGGTCATCAATATTTTCATGTCCAAATGATGAAGAGTGAATAATGCCCCAAGGTACTACATTTACAAGGATAAAAAAACAAGGGCTGCCCCGCAATTTGCGGGGCAGCCCTTTGAATGGATGAACGGAAGAAATTACTTGCCGCTTTTCGCTGCAGGCTGATCTTTTCCTTTTACTTCACCGGAAATTTCCAGGAAAGTTTCCGTTGGGTTGGTGTTAGCCGTAACCGTTACTTTTTTGCTCTGTGGGCCTGGTTTGCCTTTAGAGTTGAATTCAACCTTGATTTCGCCAGTGCCACCCGGAGGGATTGGCTCTTTCGGCCATGTTGGAACGGTACAACCGCAAGAACCTTTGCAGTTGCTGACGATCAGCGGCTCAGAACCAGTGTTCGTGAATTTGAAGCTGTGCTTCATTACATCACCTTCATTGCAAACGCCAAAATTGAAGCGGTCGCTTTCATACTTGATGGTGGTGGTTGGGCCTGTTGGCTGTGGCGCTGCCGGAGCGGCTGTGTTGGTGCCAGGGATGTTGCCCGATTCTGATGATGAGGCATTGTTCACCATGGCTGCGGATTCGCGAATTTGCTCGCCTTCCGATTTGAAGAGACCTTTAAAACCGCCACCAAACAGGTTGGCGACCAGCAGCAGGGCAAGTGCACCCAAAAGGCCGAATTGAATTTGCTTACTCCTTTCCATTGTAAGAGAATTTTTTTGATGAAAGACTATCTTGTTTGTGTTCAAATTTCCAGCGTGGAAATGCAAGCTTACGCTTGACGAGGGTAAAGGTAAAGCATTGAAAAACTGGCTTGTTTCACGGTTTGCAAATGTTTAACGCTCTGAATACTTTCATTTAGATACGACACCGGAAAAATCAGCCCAAGCGCTTACTTTCGCACCATGCTATATATCGTTCCAACACCTGTCGGCAACCTGGAAGACATCACCTTGCGCGCCTTGCGCATATTAAAAGAAGAAGTCGGCGTCATTCTCGCCGAAGATACCCGTACGAGCCGCCGTTTGCTGGACCATTATGGCATCAAAACGCCCCTGCGCGCCTATCATGCACACAATGAACACGCGGCCACCGAACGCATCGTTGACGAGATGCTGGCGGGGGCAAAAATCGCCTTGATTTCAGATGCGGGCACGCCGGGTATCAGTGATCCGGGTTTTCTGTTGTCCAGAGCATGCCACCGAAAGGGCGTTCGGGTAGAGTGCCTGCCCGGCGCCACGGCTTTCGTCCCGGCCATTGTCGCCAGCGGATTGCCCTGCGATACCTTTCATTTTGAGGGTTTCCTGCCGCATAAAAAAGGCCGACAAACCCGCCTGAAATACCTCGCTGCGCTGCCGCATACATTCATCCTGTACGAATCGCCCTATCGCCTGGTTAAATGCCTTGACGAACTGATTGCCATGTGCGGCCCCGACAGGCAGGCCTGTGTCGCGCGTGAAATCAGCAAACTGCATGAAGAGGTCAAAACGGCCGATTTGCAGGCGCTTAAAGATCATTTTAGCAGCAAGGAAGTGAAAGGTGAAATCGTCGTCGTGGTAGCCGGTAATGATGCCTGAAAACAGATTCGTCAATAAAACCAGACAGTTTATCCGTTTTTCAGCATCGAATGACAACTTTGGCGGATTTCTGTGGTTCAATAGACTTGTTGCAATGGGGGCATTTGTGTGAGGTGAAGCAAATATTATTTTAGTTAAGGCAAAGTTTGCAGTCGCATGCGGGCGATTCGACGAAAATTTTAACGCTGAATAAAATAAAATTTGATCGCTTCGCACAAATAGCACCCATTGCAACAAGTCTAATGACCGTCGGGGCTGACGCTGCGGCATTCTCTGTTTTTTATCATGTCCTTTATCCTGAAAATGGCCTGGCGCGACAGCCGTCGCAATCGCGCCAGACTGCTGTTGTTTGTTTCGGCTATTATGGTGGGCGTCGCGGCGCTCACGGCTGTACGTT
>JADZBJ010000159.1 GCA_020852155.1 Saprospiraceae bacterium
CACAATCTCCAATAAAAAGCGGGCGATGCGTAAAAATGTAAGTTCGATCAGGATGTTTTCTTGTCGGGTAAATCTCGCTTCGGAGGCCGGTTTATCGTAGAGTATTTGACAAGTGCTATTTTGCGTCTTTTGCGATTTTAGCGGTTATACCCCAAAAACACAATCGCCCCGGCTGTATCACAGCGCGGGGCGATTGCTTATGGTGCCCGGGACGGGACTCGAACCTGCACGACCTCAACGGTCACGGGATTTTAAGTCCCGCGTGTCTACCATTTCACCACCCGGGCAGACGCACAAAAGTAAAACTCTTTCAGAGTACCTGAAATAAAAAAGCCCTCAATTTCTTGAAGGCTTTGGAGCGGAAAACGAGACTCGAACTCGCGACCCCGACCTTGGCAAGGTCGTGCTCTACCAACTGAGCTACTTCCGCAAATTTGTGCTGACCAAACCTTTGTTTTGTCGTTAGCGGCGGCAAAGATAGCATCACATGATTTTCTTGTGCAAGTCTTTTTCAAAAAAATTTTAAAAAAATATCCTAACTGGTTAGTTCAGCAGTTTTAATCCGGTTTTTCGAGGCATTTTCACCGCATGAATTCAAAAACACAACGCTTAGTGGCGCTCTGGGCCTTCGCTGAATGCGGGGTGGGCGGCCTGATTCACGCCCTGCACCTGCCCGTCAGTGGCCTGGTGGTCGGCAGTATGGCTGTTTCGGTCATCACCCTGCTCCTGGAAGACAACCACCGCCAGTGGCAACCTTTGGCGGCAGCCCTGCTGACAGTACTGTCAGTCAAGGCGGCATTAAGCCCGCATTCGCCGCCGACGGCTTATCTGGCCGTCAGTTTTCAGGCCGTTGCAGGTTTTGTGATTTATCGCTGGTGGGGCATTCACCGTGCAAGCATTGTGGTATTCGCCGTGATTGCCCTGGCCGAATCGGCCGTACAACGCCTGCTGGTGCTGTGGCTCTTGTTCGATCAGCAATGGCTTGACGCGATAGCCACTTACCTGAACTGGGTCGTCCAGCAAACAGGCATAGAAGGGCACGGGCTGGAATGGATTACAGCAATCTACATAACCGTTCACCTCGTAACAGGAGCGTGGGTGGGCGTTCAGTTGTATCGTTTCATGAAACAATACAACTCGAATCCGGCTGCCGTGCACTACTGGACCGATGCCGATTATTTTCACTGGCAATGCCAACTTCAGGCATCATCTTCCGGGGCCAATGCTGCGCGAAAAAAACGAAGTCCGATATATAGCCTTTGCGCGGCTATCGCCTTGTATGTCGTTGCAGGGTTCATACCGCCCTGGTTAGCGCCGATCTTGCGCACCATGGCCGCGCTGGTTTTGTGGTTTGGCGTTTTGATGCCTCTGGGCGGAAAATTACTCAGCCGCGCCTTTCGCGCACCTGAACGCGCGCGCATGGCCATTGATACCATTCCATTGTTGAGGGCGATTGCCACAGACCTCTGGCAAAAGAGTACGCACTTATCAGCTTACGGCAAGGTTAAGGCACTGATGAAGGGCTTGTTTCTCTGGGCGCTTTTTTATGACCCTGAAAAAATGCAGCGACGCATTTACCTGCTCACCGGGCCTGTCCATACCGGAAAATCAACGGCTTTGCTGCAATGGATTTCCAGGCAAACCTTTTTCATCGGCGGCTTTGTCACGCCGGAAATCAACGCCCGGAAACAGATGTATTTCATTGCCGAAAAAACATACGCGCCATTCGAAATTTCGCCTGAAAACGGGCCGGTTTCAGGTCTGACAACCATCGGTCGCTATACTTTTCTGCAATCTGCTTTTGACAGCGCCAACCAGCATTTGCAAACGCCTGTTTCCCAGAATACTCCATTGATCGTCGTGGATGAAATCGGCAAACTGGAACTGCGTGGCGAAGGTTTAGACAAGGGCATACGCGCCTTATTGAGCCAGCACTCCGGCATGATCTTGTTTGTGGTGCGCGATAGTTTGCTGGAGGACACCATGCAGCATTACGCCCTGAAAGACGCCGGAATATTATGTGCTGATGATTTAAAGGCTCGTTCATGAACCTTTCGGTACGTATAGCGTTTTTCCGGCCTATGCCATACGATATACATGCCATTCGCAGCCTTGGCCAATTGAAAAAAAGCGGTTATCAGCCCCGCTCTGTCAAGGATGAACTGCGCGCCAACCTGCTGGAAAAAATTAAAAACAAGGAAACGATTTTTCCGGGTATTTACGGTTTTGACGACACGGTTCTGCCAGATGTCGAACGCGCCATTTTGAGCCGCCACAATATTTTGCTGCTGGGTTTGCGCGGTCAGGCCAAAACCCGCATCGCACGCCAGTTGGTTCACCTGCTCGACGAGTACATACCCGTCGTTGCGGGCAGCGAACTGAATGACGACCCGCTGGCGCCCATCAGTCGCCAGGCGCAAGACCTCATTCACGAACACGGCGACGACACGCCCATCGAATGGATGCACCGCGACGCCCGCTATGTGGAAAAATTGGCCACCCCCGATGTTAGCATCGCCGACCTGGTGGGCGACGTTGACCCCATTAAAGCGGCTAACCTGCGCTTGCCTTACTCCGACGAACGGGTCATTCACTTCGGCCTGATTCCGAGGTCGCACCGTTGCCTGTTTGTCATCAACGAACTGCCTGATTTACAGGCGCGCATTCAGGTTTCATTGTTCAACGTGCTGCAAGAAGGCGATATGCAAATCCGCGGCTTCAAATTGCGACTTCCTTTGGATGTGGAATTTGTTTTCACGGCCAATCCGGAAGACTACACCAACCGCGGCAGCATCATCACGCCGCTGAAAGACCGCATCGAAAGCCAGATTACAACGCACTACCCTGCTACCATCGAAATTGGCCGAAAGATCACCGAACAGGAAGCCCGCATTCCGGAGGAGCAACGCAAACGGGTTAATATTCCTACCATTTTAAAAGACCTGATCGAAGAAATCGCCTTTGTAGCCCGCGATTCAGCGTTTGTAGATAAAAAAAGCGGCGTTTCAGCGCGTCTGACTATTGCCGCCTACGAAAACCTCTACTCTGCTGCCGAACGTCGGATGTTGCGCAATGGCGAAAAATCAACAACCGCCCGCATCACTGATTTTTGGGGTGTGATTCCTGCCCTGACGGGCAAAATTGAAATGGTCTATGAAGGCGAACAGGAAGGCCCGCACGCGGTGGCGATGCACCTGATTGGCGAAGCGGTTAAAAAGGTGTTTCTGCAATATTTCCCGAATCCATCTAAACTGAAAAAAGGCCGCGAAAACGATCCGTTTGGAACCATAAAGGCATGGTTTGCCGGCGGCAATGTCGTTGACCTGATGACTGATGCGCCTCAAAAAGCGTTCAGCACAGAATTAGACAAGGTAGCCGGTTTGAAAAAATTCGTGGAAAGCCTCAGCATTCCCGACAATGATCTTCCGGTTATGATGGAACTCTGCCTGCATGGCCTCGCTGAATTCGATCAAATCAGCAAGGACTTTATTCAAACCAGACTGCAATTCAAGGATTTCCTGACGGGTAACATCGGCGGCAAGGACGACGATGATGATGATTTAAGGGATTTGTTTAATTGAGGTTTACCGGACACTAAAAACGACGAAGCCGCCAGCAGGATTTTCCCACTGGCGGCTTCGGCATTTCAGCAAGGCCGTTTACACGTCAATCCGCGCATATTTTGCATTCGCTTCAATGAACGCGCGGCGCGGTGGCACCTCGTCGCCCATGAGCATCGCAAACATTCGGTCGGCTTCAGCGGCGTCATTGATGGTAGCCAATTTCAGGATGCGGTTTTGCGGATCCATGGTGGTTTCCCACAACTGTTCGGCGTTCATTTCACCCAGACCCTTGTAGCGTTGTACTTTAACAGAATCGTCGTCTTCGCGGCCGCCGGAAAACTCCAGTTGGGCTTCTTTGCGCTGCTTGTCGTTCCAGGCATAACGCTGATTTTTGCCTTTTTTCACCAGGTAAAGCGGCGGTTGTGCAATGTAGATATGACCTTTTTCGATCAACTCGCGCATGTAGCGGAAGAAGAAGGTCAGGATCAGCGTCGTGATGTGCGAACCGTCAATATCGGCGTCGCACATGATAACGATCTTGTGGTAGCGCAATTTTTCAGTGTTCAGAACGCGATGTCCTTCTTCGTTTTCTGAAATGCTCACGCCGAGGGCAGTGAACATATTTTTGATCTCCTCGTTTTCGTAAATTTTGTGTTCGAGGGCTTTTTCCACGTTCAGGATTTTACCGCGCAGCGGCAAAATCGCTTGTGTGTGGCGGTCGCGGCCTTGCTTGGCTGTACCGCCCGCCGAGTCACCCTCGACGAGGAACACTTCTGATTCCGCCGGATTTCGGCTGGCGCAGTCGGCCAGTTTGCCCGGAAGTCCGCTGCCGGTGAGTGCGCCTTTGCGCTGCACCATTTCACGCGCTTTACGGGCGGCGTTACGGGCTGTCGCGGCCAGGACGACTTTCTCGATGATGCGGCGTGCGAGGTTAGGATTTTCTTCCAGGAAAACTTTTAGGGCGTCGCCGACGCAGCGCGATACGATGCCGGTGACTTCCGAGTTACCCAATTCGCCTTTGGTTTGGCCTTTGAACTGCGGTTCAGGCACTTTCACCGAAACGATGGCTGTCAGGCCCTCCATGAAGTCCTCGCCGGAGATCGCGAAGTTGATTTTTTTGAAAAAGCCTTCGTCTTCGCCGTATTTCTTGAATTCGCGGGTCAGGGCGCGGCGGAAACCGCTGACGTGCGTACCGCCGTCGCGGGTGTTGATGTTATTGACGAATGAAATGACATTTTCCGAGTACGAGGTATTGTACATCAGGGCCACTTCCACGTCAACGTTTTCTTCGTTGGCCGTGATGTAGATCGGGTCGTTGATGAGTTTGGTTTTAGCCTCGTCAATCCACAACACGAACTCTTGCAAGCCGCCTTCGGAGTAAAAATCCTCCTTTTTGAAGCCATCCTCGTCTTTTTCCCGTTCATCGGTCAGGCTGAGTTTCAGGCCTTTGTTCAGGAATGACAATTCGCGCAGACGGTGAGCCAGGATGTCGAATTTGTATTCGTCGGTTTCAAAAATTTCAGGATCGGGCAGGAAAGTGACGATCGTGCCGCGGTCGTCGGTATCACCGATCGAACGCACATCATATTGAGGTTTACCCTGCTTGTATTCCTGCTCAAATACCTTGCCTTCGCGGTGAACTTCCGCGCGCAGGTAGATGGACAACGCATTCACACAAGACACACCCACACCGTGCAAACCGCCGGAAACCTTATAGGTGTTTTTGTCGAATTTACCACCGGCGTGCAACACAGTCATAACGACTTCGAGGGCCGATTTTTTCAATTTTTCGTGCATGCCCGTCGGAATACCGCGACCGTTGTCCTTTACGGTAATCGAATTATCGGGGTGAATCCTTACGTCAATGTGCGTACAATGCCCGGCGAGGTGCTCGTCAATCGAGTTATCTACAACCTCCCAAACCAGGTGGTGCAAACCTTTTGAATCGGTACTGCCGATGTACATGCCGGGGCGTTTGCGCACGGCTTCAAGTCCTTCGAGGGCGGTAATGCTACTCGCGCCGTAATCCGAACTTTGTGGTTCATTTTGCTTTTGTGGTTCCAACTCTTTATCTTCGGCCATATATCAGGTGAAAGTGTATTTTCAGATTTATTCTTGAAAAAGGTCGGCAAAATTACGAAAATCTATTGGCCTTTTCTAACAAACACAAACGTTTTAAGGATGTTTTTTATCTAAAAAATGCGCTTGTCAAGGCATTGAAAATGCGGACATTTGCGCCGCCTTTGGCAGAGCACTATGCGTAGCTATCTATACTTTTTTTTATTGGTCCTGGGCCTGACTCAATGGTCGTGTTTTTCGGAAAGCACCGACGATATCAGGGCCTATTATTTCCCTGTTGAACATTTCAGGAAGGGCCAGGTGTATGAATACGAAGTAACGCAGAATGGCATCACAGCGCCTGAATACTGGTATTTCAGGGGATTTCAGCGCGACAGCGGACTTTTTTTAGCCGCCACTTATTACGATCAGGGATTTCAGATCGGACCCATTGCCCGCGAAAAAATCACGGAAAAAAGCGTATTGTTGCGCAGTTATTTCTTCTATGAAATTGATTCGACGCGATTGAATGAAGAAAACGGCGGGCAAGTGCAATCCGAAGCGAGCATAGACCAGGCAACGGTATTTCCTTTCGAGGTTGAAGATTCAGCCAAAGTCTATGAATTTGCCCTGCGGTATCGTCCGGCCACCGACCCGGGCACGGAAGTTGAAATACGACGTGAACGACGATACCTCGGCGCAGCGCCTGATTTTGAATTTCGTGGAAAAAAAATCAAGTGCATCCGTTTTTCATTGCGCGAAATCGTCGGCAATAGCGATACCCGACTGCCCGAATTAAGCGCCACGGGCGAAGAATGGTACGCCAAAGGTTTGGGCAAAGTCTATTATCGAAAAACATATGGCGACGGCGCGGTCAGTATTGAAGCAACCCTGAAAGACATTTTCCCCATGGCTGAACTGGAAAGGCGCGCCGCTGAAGTTTTAGGAGAATGAACCATCCCGATTCACCACAAACACCCATAAAATGCGAACACTTGTCTGGGCCAATCTGATAGGACTGATTGCCACGCTGACTGTCAATTTTTTATCCAACAGCCTGCCGCTGAATGGCAAAACGCCTGCCGAAATTTCAGCCCAATACCCGAACCTGTTTGTCCCCGCCGGATTGACCTTTTCCATCTGGGGTATGATTTACCTGTCGCTCATGTTTTGGGTCGGCCAACAGGTGGTAAGCCTGTTTAAAGGAGAAAACAACGCAAAACCACTTGCTTCTGTGCAAAAAATCGGCTGGCTCTTTGTTTCCACCTGCGCACTGAACATCCTGTGGCTGTTTTGCTGGCACTGGGAAATCATCGGTATTTCGGTCGTGGTCATGATCGCTTTGCTGCGCGATTTGTACCGCATCAACAGCCGACTCAGTCCGGAAAAAGATTCATGGAGCGTTCGCCTGCCGTTTGGCCTGTATCAAGGCTGGATAACCGTGGCCCTGATCGCCAATATTACGGCGCTGTTAGTGAGTCAGGGTTGGTACCCGACCGGACAAGAAACCAACCTGGCCGTTATCGTCGTGGGCATTGGCGCTGCATTAGCGCTCATTATTGTCCACAAATTTGGCAACACCGGGCATGGTCTGGCCGTAAGTTGGGCGCTTTTTGGCATTTACCTGGGCCGGAAAAACGATGCTACCGACGGAGCCGAAATCATCCTCTGGTGGGCGCTGATACTGGCTGTTACCGTTTTGGCTTACACCTTGCTGCGTACGTTTCGGCCCCAACGCGCCTGAACATTAGACTTAACCAATCGCCACCGTTTCAACTTGTGTTTCGGGGCGGAATAAAACGATAAAAGAAAAGAGTATGAAACAAGCAATCGTCGTGGGCGCTGGCCTGGTAGGCTCACTTTGGGCTGTTTTTCTGGCGCGCCGCGGT
Source organism: Saprospiraceae bacterium (assembly GCA_020852155.1). Taxonomy (GTDB): domain Bacteria; phylum Bacteroidota; class Bacteroidia; order Chitinophagales; family Saprospiraceae; genus M3007. Next base: position 7,511 of record JADZBJ010000159.1, read on the forward strand.
TATGCCGTCAAAGTTTTTGAACGCCGCCCCGAGATGCGCGCTGTGGGTTACCGAGGTGGCCGAAGCATCAATCTGGCCATGAGTGAACGTGGCTGGAAAGCAGCCGAAATGGCCGGAATTCGTGAAAAAATGGCCCATGTAGCCTTGCCCATGCCGGGCAGAATGATGCACGCCGTTTCGGGCAACCTGACTTATCAGCCTTACGGCAAAACCGGCGAAGCCATCTACTCGGTTTCCCGCGGCGGCCTCAACCTCGAATTACTGAACATCGCCTCGCAATTTCCGAATGTGGAATTTTTCTTCGAGCACCGCTGCGTTGACGTAGATCTGAACGAGTCATTCGCCACTTTTGAGGACATGAAAACGGGTGAGATCAAACGCATCGAAGCGCCGCTGGTTTTTGGAACAGACGGTGCTTTTTCCGCCGTCCGCTATTCGCTACAGCGCACCGATCGCTTCGATTATGCCCAAAAATACCTGGACCACGGTTACAAGGAATTGAACATCACGCCCGACGAGGCTGGTCGCCACCGTATGCAGCCTGATGCGCTGCACATCTGGCCACGTGGCAATCACATGTTGATCGCCCTGCCCAATGCCGACGGCACGTTCACCTGCACCCTGTTCCTGCCGTTTGAAGGGCCCGTTGCCTTTGAAAACATTAAAACAGATGCCGATGTCATGGACTTTTTCCGGGAATACTATCCGGACGTGCCAGCGTTGATGCCTGATTTTGTGGAACAATTCCGCGAAAACCCGACGTCGTCGCTGTGTACGGTCAGGTGCCGCCCCTGGCAATGGCAAGGTCGTATCCTGCTGCTGGGCGATGCCGCACACGCGATTGTGCCGTTTTTTGGCCAGGGCATGAACGCCGGTTTTGAGGATTGCACCATCCTGGACGCGATGTATGACGAATTCGGCGGCGACTGGAGCCGTATGATTCCCGAATTTGCCCGCCGCCGTCAGCCTGATGGCGACGCTATTGCCGACCTGGCGCTGCGTAATTTTATTGAAATGCGCGACCTGGTGGCTGATCCGAAGTTTTTATTACGGAAAAAAATAGCCGCCGCCCTGCATGAGAAACACCCGGAATTCCTGCCCGTGTATTCCATGGTGTCGTTTTCAAATACACCTTACCGCGTCGCCCTACGTGAAGATGATGCGCAGAACCAGTTATTTGCAGAAATTCTGGCCATACCCGGCATCGAACAAAATTGGGACCGACCCGAAGTAGATGCATTGTTGCAAGCATACCTGAGCAACCGCCAGGCATAAGAGGTTGTTTAAAATTCACTCACTGGCTCAAAAAGGCATTTTTTACTGCCACCCGTAAACAAACACCATGATCCTGATCCTGCTAACCTGGATATACATTGCACTGATGACCGTGCCGGTGGGCTGGGCGCTCCAGCGCTGGACAGCCAGCATGTTCACTGGCCAATTGGCTGGCGAGCCGGGTTTGCTCGATTCAGTCATGATTGGTATGGCGGCATTATCGGTTTATCTGGGCGCTTTTTCCCTGTTTTTTCCAATACAGGCCAGTGCACATGGCATTTGGTGGCTTGTAGTAGCCATAACCGGCTGGAGTGTTCATGACGAACTTCGCCATGCCCTGAAACGCAGCGAACGGCGCGCTCATTTGTTTTGCAATGTCGGTTATACGGGCATTTTTCTGTGCATGGCCGTCGTGTTGGCGTACGCTGTTCAGCAACCGCAGGTATATGATTCAGCGTTGTATCACGTACAAAGTATCCGCTGGATTACAGAATATCCGGCCATACCCGGGCTGGGCCATATGCACGGGCGACTGGCATTTAACTCCCACTTTTTTCTGCTGAGCGCTTTTTTTGACAGCAGTTGGCTGGGCGTGCCCAACGGGTTTGCCCTGAACAGCGCCATCGTGCTGCTGCTGCTGTGGAGGATCATCGGCGAGTTGTCGCGTTCATTGGCACTTGAAGCGTCCGACGACATGGTTTTTTACCTGGCTTTGCTGACTTTCAGCCTGTTTTTTCTGGTAAAATACGTTCACTCGCCTACGCCGGATGTTTTTGTCGCCAGTCTGGTGTTGTGGATTTTAGTCTGGCTAACCCGCTGGAAACACGCCATAAAACGTGAACGTCCCGGATTTAATCTGGAAACCTTTAAACGCAAACAGCAACTGCGTGCCGCGCATTCCGGCTATTTCATCACGCCGGTATCATTGATCTTTCTGGCGGTTACGGCCAAATTGAGTGCGGCTTTTGCGGCGTTTTTAATTCCGCTTTTCCTGCCGTTTCAATGGCGTAATTACCTGAAGATTGCCGCCATAGGCAGCGTAATTCTATTGCCTTTTTTAATTAGAAATTACGTGTTGTCGGGCTGGCTCGTCTATCCGTTTCCTGGTATAGACCTTTTTTCGCCTGACTGGAAAATCCCGATGGAGCAGGTCGTGGCCGAGAAAAATTTTATCGAATGCTGGTCGCGGGCATTTGCTTATGACCTGAGCCGCACGCAAGCCATGACGTTGCTCGACTGGCTGCCGGGCTGGTGGGCGAGGCAGGAATTATTATGGAAAGTTGTACTGCTCCTGAATGCCGTCAGCGGGCCATTGGCCTTGTATTACTACCGGCGACTGGAACCTACTTTCGGGCAGCATAAATCCTGGTGGATTGGCGCCATGCTGATGAACGTCGCTTTCTGGTGGGTTACCGCGCCGGACCCTCGTTTTGCCGGCGGATTTTTGATTGGAAATGCAGCCCTGACGTTGCAATTGGTGACTTATTTTAACCTGACCATATACACGGTCGAACGTTTCACCAAATTTGCCATTCTGGGGTTTGTGCTACTCAGCGTGGGCCTGATTGGCATGAAATTGCGGAAAATCTCGCTCCACGAACTCTGGCAACCTGCGCCAATGGCCAAAGTAGCGGCCCGTCAGTATCATCACCGGGCCATACCTACCTGGGTACCGGAAGTAGGCGAACGCTGTTTCGATTGTCCTATTCCCTGCGCGCCGGACCTGAATGAGCGCATCAAACTGCGCGGAAAAACGATCAAGGAAGGGTTTAGGATTATTTCCGATTGATTCGATTAAGTCCGATTGATTCGATTTACCCGACGTAGAGTAGATGTACTTAGTGCATCTTCGTGTCTCTTAGTGCCTTAGTGGTGAAAAAATCGAATCAATCGGACTTAATCGAATCAATCGAATCAATCATCAGACATTAAACCGGAAGTGCATGATATCGCCGTCATGTACGACATATTCCTTGCCTTCGACGGACATTTTACCGGCTTCCTTGACTTTGGCTTCTGAACCCAGCGTCACGAAATCATTGTACTTGATGACCTCGGCGCGGATAAATCCTTTTTCAAAATCAGAGTGAATAACGCCAGCCGCTTCGGGGGCTTTGGCGCCGTTGCGCACCGTCCAGGCGCGGACTTCCTTGTCACAGGCGGTGAACTAGGTAATCAGGTTGAGTAATTTGTAACTGCTGCGAATGACGCGATTTACGCCAGGCTCGCTCAGGCCCATCATGTCGAGAAATTCGTTGCGTTCCTCTTTGGTGTCTAATTCAGCAATTTGCGCTTCGATTCCGGCGCAAATCATGATGATTTCGGCATTTTCCGCAGCGACAGCCTTTTTGAAGGCTTCTGTGTGGGCGTTGCCTTTTTCAATGTCGCCTTCGCCGACGTTACAGGCGTAAAGGACAGGCTTGGAGGTCAGCAGCGCCAGGTCACGAACGAGCAGGTTGCGGCCGTCGTCGTCGAGGTCGGCCAAAATTTCGCGGAGCACGCGGCCCGTTTCCAGGTGTGCTTTGGCGCGGTTGAGTGTTTCGAGCGCTTTCAGTTCTTCCTTGTTACCGGCTTTGGCGGCGCGGGCTGTTTTATCAATACGCTTTTCGATGGTATCGAGGTCTTTGAAACTCAATTCGAGGTCAATGATCTCTTTGTCGCGCACCGGATTGACAGAGCCGTCCACGTGCACCACATTATCATCATCGAAGCAACGCACCACGTGAATGATGGCGTCCACTTCGCGGATATTGGCCAGGAACTGGTTGCCCAGACCTTCGCCCTTGCTGGCGCCTTTGATAAGGCCCGCAATGTCCACAATCTCAACAGTCGTGGGCTGAACTCGTTGTGGCTGAACGATTTCCGACAACTTGTCGAGGCGCTCATCCGGTACTGTGATGATACCCACGTTAGGGTCTTTGGTCGCAAAAGGGTAATTGGCGGCCAGAGCCTTGCCATTGGTGAGCGCATTGAAAAGCGTGGATTTTCCGACGTTGGGCAAGCCAACAATACCGCACTGAAGAGCCATGAAATTGCTGAGTAGTGAAAAAACGGCCGCAAAGGTAGCATTTTCAGGGGCAATTTTTTGAGCCGCAGGGAAAGTTTTAGGCAGGTTGAGTGGAATTGGCGACTTTTCACGGACTTTTGCAAAAAAGCCGGTGAGGCTACACTACTGGAATTTTCCCGCAGATGCCGCAGATGCAAGCGCAGATTTCGCAGATTTTCCCGCAGATTCCACAGAAAATCTGCGAAATCTGCGGGAGATTAAAAATATACAGTAGTGTGCGCTGAGGCAAATCAAACTTACATACGCTTATGTTCCAGAAAATTACCCTTGTACTTGTCGGCTGCTTTTTTTCCATGAACCTGTTGGCTCAGGAACTCTCCGGCGTGATACGCGACGCTGTAAAAAATCAGCCCGTTTTCGGGGCGACAATCAGGCTGAAAAACGCCCGTATTGATCAGCAGACGACCAGCGATCCGTCAGGACTTTTCAGTTTTGAAAACCTGCAATATGGCTATTACACCCTGGAAGTCATTGCGCAGGGATATGAAAACCAAACCATTACAGAAATAGAAGTCAAAGCGGCCAGGGACGTAAATATTGAATTGTCGCTGCAGCCGTCTTCTATCGTTTTGAATGAATTACCCATCACGTATGCGCTACCGAGTGGCCGTCGGCCGCTACAACCCATAGGCGAAATCCCGCTGAGCCGCGACCAGACGCTTCGCCTGCCTTCGATGTATTTCGACCCGGCTCGACTGGCTGCTGCTTATCCGGGCGTGGCACAGACCGAAGACGGCACAAACGCGCTGAACATTCGCGGCAACAGCCCGTCCAGTGTGCGCTGGCGACTGGAAGGCACTGAAATTGTTAATCCGAATCACCTGCCCAACGCCGGTACGTTCAGTGATGGCCCGGCCGCAGCCAGTGGTGGTGTGTTGATGTTTTCGGCGCAAATGCTGGACAATAGCAGCCTGCTCACCGGTTCGCTGCCTGCGGGATATGGCGATGCCATTGGCGGTATTTTTGACATGAACCTGCGGACGGGCAATGCCACCCGGCACCAGTTTACGGCACAGGCCGGATTAGTC
>JADZBJ010000160.1 GCA_020852155.1 Saprospiraceae bacterium
CACGACAATCAGGTGTGTTTTGCCCATTTGAATGCCTGTTTCAAAAATGACGTCCATTAAATCCTGAAAAGCGGTTCCGATAAACTGGCGTTGTGGGCGATAAGGGTTTACAAGCGGGCCAAGTACATTAAAAACGGTGGGTACTCCGATTTTTGCACGTATTGGCGCAAAATGGCGAAACACAGGAAAAATATCGGGGGCAAAAACAAAAGACAGACTGGTTTCATTGAGCACCTGCGCTGATTTTTCAGCATTAAAATGAATCGGAACGCCGAGGGCTTCCAGCAAATTAAAACTGCCGAACCGCCCGGCGGCAGCCCGGTTGCCATGTTTGATAATGGGCAAGCCCTCATGCGCCAACAACAGGCTGGCCAGGGTACTGGTATTAATCCTGGGCAATCCTGAACCGCCTGTACCGCAAATGTCCACGGCATCCTGATGCGCTTGAAGCGGCTCTTGGGGAAGGGCTTCTATAAACGTTCGTAATTCGTTGGCTTGCTGCAACTTATGGCTCAATGACACCAGCAATATTTGTTTTTGGTCATCCGACAACTGCCCTTCTTCTACCGCCTGAAAAAAACGACTCAGGCTGGCTATTGTCAGGGGCGCCTGACTTTGCAAGCATTTGCTCAATTCATGATAAATCAGGTTTCCGCTGGCTAAACGCCCTGCTACAACATTGCGCAGCATCCGCATGCCCACCTGATTTTTCATGCTCAACACCGACTCCGGGTGAAATTGTATGCCTTCAATCGGAAAACGTTTGTGCCGGATGCCCATGACTACGCCGTCATCTGAGCGAGCTGTCACCTCAAAATCTGCTGAAATCTCTTGCCCCGCCCAGGAGTGGTAGCGGGCAATATGACATAGCTGTTCAATGCCGGTAAAAATCCCGCGGCCATCATGTTGAATGGGTACTGACTTGCCGTGAACTGGCGCAATATTGGCCAGGCTCCCGCCGAAGAACTCAATAAGCGCCTGATGCCCCAGACAAACCCCGAGGATGGGCTTGGTTTGATAAAATTTACCAATAACAGCCATCAGATTGCCCGCTCGCCGGGGAATGGAGGGGCCGGGCGATAAGACTAGCAGATCAAATTCCACCTCGGTCAATTGATCGGGATCAACTGTGTTTCGATAGACTTTCACCGTACAACCCAACTGGCGAAATGCATCCACCAGATTGTATGTAAACGAATCGAAATTATCCAGCACTAAAACGGTCATGTGTAAATCACTTTGTATTATTGTATCGGTACAACAGTACAAAGATATGATCCTTTTTAAAACCCGCGACAGAGTCAGGCGATTTTTTTTAAAAAGGGTAAAATTCAGGCTGAGGTAAAAGGTGGAGGGGAGAAGGTTATTCAGGGTTGTTTTTGCGCAAAAACGACTATTTTTTCAACAAAATGCGCTCTATCTTGGGTTTTCTGCCCTTTACCTTTTCACTATATTACTGAGCCATTCTTACAAAACGCTCTGTGGTTTCTTCGTCGAAATCTGCGGGTCTGACAGAGGGGTGATCGCCCACTTCAGCGCGCAATCGGAAAGAGGTGTCGCTTTGCCAGTCCAAAATACCAAAAAGGGTTTTCCCCCGATAAGGTCCGCTGACAAAATTATATAAATCGAATGCCGGTATTGCATTTTGACAATCCAGGCTAAATTCGAAAGGGACAGTATCGCTCTGTGTGCCAAAACGATCAATCCACAGACCTTTACCGGATGTTTCAAACACCAGAATATGTCCGTCTTCCGACTCCCATTGACCTGCAGGCGCATGGCAGGGGAGGTTGGAATGACATGCCCAAAATGAAGACAGCGGAACGAGAAAAAAGGTAGCAATTCGTTTCATACACTTGATGGCTAAAAGATGTGCAAAGCATTTTTCAATAACCTTTTCCAGGAGCGTGTTCGGCAATTGGACTTTGACCTGCTCTCAATCGGCGCCAATCACGTTCAACATTGGCCACAGAAAGGCTACATCATGCTTTAATCAATACTTAGACAACTGAAAGTTCTATTAGTTGGCAAGGCGTTGCGCAATTCATTATTTTTTCGAAGTAGGCACTCAATTCAGTACCCAAAGTTTAGAGTGTGTTCGGGAATTGGATTTTGGCCTGCTCTCGACAAATTTAACTCTGCTCGGCGTTAAAATTTTCGCCTTAGAACCCGGCATGGCTGCAAATTTTGCCTTGATCAAAATCAAATTTTATCTCGTTCGGCACAAACCCAATTCCCGAACACACGCTTAATCAATGCCATTTTCAGGCACTGCACCTTTTACGCCTTTGTAGTAGTTCCACAAATATTCAATATCAGCGTCTTCGTCATTTCCCGGATAAAACAGTTGCGGGTCAAAACACACTTCTTTTTTGGCCCAGTCGAATGTACAAAGGCAAATAGGCACATTGGCCTGTCGGGCAATATGATAAAATCCGGTCTTGAATTTGCTGACTTTTGATCTGGTGCCTTCCGGCGCGATGACCAGGTGCATACGCGGTTCGCGATGAAAAGCAGCAACGATAGCGTCTACGAAATGTCCGCCTGTTTTACGCGAGCGATCAACGGGTATTCCACCCAACCAGCGAAACAAGATACCAAATGGCCAGCGGAAAAGCGTGTGTTTCCCCACATAGTTGGCATGACAAGGCACAGCGCTATTCACGAGTACGCCCAAGGGGAAATCCCAGTTAGAGGTATGTGGCGCAGCAATGACCACTACTTTATCTAAATGCGCGGGGTATTGGCCGGTTATTTTCCATCCCCAAAGTCGTAAGATCAAGGCACTGATGCGGCTAAACATAGACGGTAGACATTTTTATGGCAAAAGTAGTTCAGAGGTTGTTTAAAATCCCCTCACTGGCTCAAAAAGGCATCTTTTGGAATCCAGCAGAGAAATATTAGACAACCTCACAGCGATAACAAAGAAAAGCCGCGAAGCAACAAATGCTGCTTCGCGGCTTTTCCCGGTTTTTAGAATCTTTTCCTGATTAATCTTCTGACTCGAAAGCAGAGAAATCAAACAAGAGCGAGAAACGCAGGGTGTTATCCAGTGGATTACGCTGGTTGGTGGTTGGAACCAGATAGGAGAAATTCAATCCGAAGATATTGTATTTCACACCCAGGCCTACGCTAAAATATTTACGATTGCCTTTGGAGTAATGCTCATAGAAATAACCCATACGAACGGCAAACTGGTCGTCATACCAGTATTCAGTACCGATACCTGTAGTGATTTCCTTCAGTTCTTCACTGAAACCGCCAGCTGCGTCACCGAACGATGAAAACGCGGCGCTGATCGGTGATTTTTGACGGTAGTCGGCAATTTTATCACCATCCTGATCACAGAACTCCTCATCATCACGGCAAGGTGTAGGAACGAGCAGCTTATTGAAATCAGTTGTCAACGTGATTGAGTTATAATCATCCAGATTGACTTTCCAACCCAGGCCCAGCCCCAGATTGGCCGGAATATAGTCGCGGTTGGTAGAGTTGGTGTAGGTAATTTTTGAACCCAAATTGCTCAGCGCCAGACCAACGGTAAAATCTGTCTTTTTGCGCTGCATTTTAATTGGCGCTTTATAGGTAAATGACAAATCCGCAGCGCCTGCTTTACCAGGCTTGATTTCATTGCCTTGTTCGGCTTTTTGACCAGTGGCCAGGTTCGAGTAAATGAATTTAGCGCCCACGGCGGCAGAAAGTCTGCTGCTCAATTTACGGGTATAAGCGGCATTAAACTCGAATTCATTGGGTTTGCCTTGACCTTGTGATTCGCCCTGATCGTTGGTAAAGTCAATACTACCGAGCGAAAAATAACGAAGGCTGGCGCCAACTGCCTGCAAATCACTGAGTTTGTAATAACCTGACAAGTAGGCCAGATAAACGTCATTCAAACCAAGATTGCGCATCCAGGGAGTATAAGTGGCAGATATTGCTACATTCTGCTCTGCAAAAGCCAGTTTAGAAGCATTATAGTGCATGGCGTTTGGGTCAGCGCTGGTCGCGATACCTACGTCGCCCATTGCGCCGCCGCGCGCATCCGGTACAATCCTCAAAAAAGGTACTGCAGATGTGACAGCATTAGCGCAAGGAGTACCATCTACAGGGTCCACGCCATCCACACATTTGGGGTTGAGTCCACCCTGAGCGGATGCAAAGTTGGTCGCCAGTATCGTCAATACAGCAACCATAAAGCATAGCATTTTTTTCATTGTTGGATAATAAATTAAATAAGGGACAATCCCTTGACATGAAAGGCACAAAAATAAGTCATTTACCTTCAGGGCCCTGACGCAAAAACATCTTTTCAGGATGCTTCTGTCAGCGTATTTTTTTCAACAGATTTGTTTCTGTGCTCATTGTTTTTCCTGAAACCAAAACTTCTTGGCAGATTTGCCCCTGACAAACTGATCAAATACACTTATGTCTCTCTTAAGATTACACGCAGAACAACAATTTTCAGAAGAACTAGATCAACTCAGCCGGTTTGATTCTTGGGAAAAACCCGATGGCTGGCGATTATCACCCCGCTGTGTTGTGATGTACATCATGGGAGGTCAACTGCCGAATAAATTTCAGGTTTCACCAAAATACATTGGCAATCAAAGACTTATTGAAATTGCCGTTGCTACATTGACCACCGATCGGGCACTCTTGTTATACGGATTGCCAGGCACAGCCAAATCATGGGTGTCTGAGCATCTGGCGGCGGCTATTTCAGGTAACTCAACCCTTTTAGTACAGGGCACCAACGGTCTGGGTGAAGAAAATATTCGATATGGGTGGAATTATGCCCGCCTGCTGGCAGAAGGGCCTACGAATACGGCCTTGGTGCCGTCTCCGGTTATGCGCGGCATGATGGACGGCAAAATCGTCAGGGTTGAAGAACTCACACGTATCTCATCAGATGTCCAGGATGCCTTGATTACTGTCTTGTCAGAAAAACTGCTCCCTATCCCTGAATTAAATACCGAAATTCAGGCCGTAGAAGGTTTTAACCTGATTGCAACAGCGAATAACCGCGACAAAGGCGTTAACGAATTATCAGGCGCGCTTAAAAGGCGATTCAATACGGTCATCTTGCCTACCCCCGAAACCATTGAGGAAGAAATGAAAATTATCGAACACCGTATTGTTGACCTTAATAAGGGTCATTTGAAACTTGCAGACCTGAAACCTTCCTATCCTGAGATTGAGCGTATCGTTACCATCTTTCGAGAACTCCGAAATGGCGTCACTCAAGACGGTCGCAACAAAATAAAATCACCCAGCGGCGCTATGAGTACTGCCGAGGCCATATCTGTAATTAACAGTGGTATTGCGTTATCCCGGCATTTTGGCTCAGGCCAACTTACAGCCAATGATCTGGCATCAGCATTGATTGGCTCTATCATCAAAGATCCTGTACAAGATCAGGTCATCTGGCAGGAATACCTGCAAACCATCATGAAAGGTCGCGAAAAATGGAAAGACCTTTACCAGGCGTGCAAACAACATCTATGATCCCTTCAGAGCGGAAGGTTGAAGGGGTTGAAAATGGTTGAAAGTTGAAGTAGTTGAAAATGGTTGAAGGTTGAAGTAGTTGAAAAATGGTTGAAGGTTGAAGTAGTTGAAAATGGTTGAAGGTTGAAGTAGTTGAAAAATGGTTAAAAAGTTGAAGGGGTTGAAAGTGCTATCACTTTCAACCTCTTCAACTTTTCAACTTTCAACAAAAAAAAAGCCCCCCTCCGACTTTCGGAGAGAGGCCATCCCAAAAACCGATTTTAAAGTATGTTAAAATCGATTTGTGGTTTATTCCTAACGGCAACACATCTAATAATAGAGGTAGGCTCGTGCCGCGTAATTCACTTTGTAATTTCAAGCAAAAGTAGCACAATTACGAGCAGATCAGGAAGGTTTATTGAAAATAAATTCAACAAACCTTCCGGTCACTGCTTGTTATGTGGCTTACTTCGTTTGAATCATCTTCTTCGTAGCCGAGTTAGTCTCAGTTTCGAGTGTGTAGTACAGAATACCTGAGTTACCTACCGCTGCGCGGTCAACCCAGATAGAGTTCTGACCCTTCGCATAAGCACCTGATTGTTCCCATACTACGCGGCCTGATGCGTCAAATAC
>JADZBJ010000161.1 GCA_020852155.1 Saprospiraceae bacterium
GAACTGGCAATAGACGACAGACTTTTGTAAGTGACAATCAGTCGGGCAGTAAAATTACTGTAAGAACCTTTTTTAGTTCTGATTTCCAGCGTGTTGCCATTCACTTCAGTGACAATACGATCCGGGTCAATGCCTTTCGTTTCAAGTACGATGCTTTCGCTGTCGCCTTCCTGCAACACAAGCGCGTCATATCCACCCGAAATAGCAATATTTTTAAAAGAGGAAAGGCTGCGTACCGTTTTGGTCTGCGCAGCAGCAAAATTCAACAGGAACAGAAAGGCCGTAAAAAAGGAAAAGAGGGTGCGGAGTTTCATCGTGCAAATAATTTGATTGTTAGTAAATATTTGCACGGATAGACACCAGCCACTATCAGAGGTTGCACCCAAAAATTGCGTATTACAAATCAGGCCTGAATATTTCCTCCAGGCGAATGTTCAGGTCGGGGAAAATGACACATTGCAGCGTTTCTTCCTTGACATATATCGTAGCCGGGCTGTACACACCCGCTTCTGTCAGGTGAAACTGAAAGGCGCATTCACGCTCAGGGTCGAATATCCAGTATTCAAGAATGCCGTTTTCTTCATAAAGGTCTTTTTTGATTTTCATCTCTTTGGTTGAATTGCCTTTCGACAGGATTTCTACCACCAGATCAGGTGCGCCAAGACATCCCTTTTCATCCAGTTTTTTCAGATCGCAAATCACACACAGATCAGGCTGAACCACCGAAAAAATTTGCTTGTTGGCCTTGGCTGATTTGTTCTTATCCGGCAAACGAACATCAAACGGCGCCGCATAAGCGCGACATGGATGGGTTTTAAAATGATTAAAAAATATGCCACTCAGCTGCCACGAAATGCCCTGATGATAGCGATCAGGGGCTGATTTGGCCAATATTCTACCTTTGATGAGTTCGACGGCTTGTTCGAACTTCCAGGTGAGGTAATCGGCATAAGAGTAGTGGCCGTTTACCAGATCCAACTGGTCAAGATGCAAGATATCTTTCATTTCAGGAAAATTTGCTGCAAAAAAAGCGCTTTGTCCAAATAAAGTCAACCCAAAGTGGTTTTGAACTAGTCGCGTCTGTTAATCCTTGAAAATCAGGAAAATCAATCACCTAAACCTTCAAAAGCACTTAAATCAGGGTGTAAATCCGGGTACAAAAAAGGCCGCCTGGTCAGCAAACTGACGAGGCGGCCCTTGAAAAATGTTTTGGAAGCGTTCAGCGGCGAACCCTGACAACCGGGCGACTCACCCAGTTTTCGGCCATAGACAACACCATATTACCAGTGCTATACATAACCGCGCCAACAATAATAATCAGCATAAATGAAAAGGATTAAATCGGTGAAAGGATATTTGCACCCGAAAGTGTACCTCACACCTTTCCAAAACAATGCCAAAACGTACCGCTCAACCTTATAGAGCAACCACTTTTGTCAGATAAGCGACCTTTTTCTTGAAAAATTTTACTATACAACTAAAAGACTGCGGCAAACGCTACCGTTTCGACTGGATTTTCAAAGGCGTGAACACTCAATTTTCCAGTGGCGAGCGATACGCCATCCTGGGGCCAAACGGTTCCGGAAAATCTACCTTATTAAAGGTGTTGAGCGGGCACTTGAGTCCGTCGCGCGGTTCGGTGAACTTTTTCAGGCACGGAAACGCCTTGGAAATTGATGCCGTCTGGCGGCATGTCAGCTATGCAGCGCCCTACATCGAACTGATTGAAGAATTGACGCTCGACGAGGCGATTGACTTTCACGCCCGGTTGAAGCCGCTGTCGCCCGGTTTTGACAAAGAGCGTATTCACGACTTGCTGCAACTGCCCAAAACGCGGCAGAAGGAAATCCGCTTCTTTTCTTCTGGCATGAAACAGCGCGTCAAATTAGCGCTGGCCGTGTGCTCCGACACGCCGCTGCTGCTGCTTGACGAACCCGCCACTAACCTTGATACGCAAGGCATTGCCTGGTATCAGCAGTTGCTGGAAAAATACGCCGGTGATAAATTGTTGATTATTGCTTCCAACGATCCGCACGACGCACAAATCTGTCCGCGACATTTAATGATTACGGATTATAAATAGCATTTCAGGCTACAGGTTCGTCGTCAGCGGCGCATTCGCGCTTTTCGGCTTCCCAATTGATGCGGGCAGCAGCAATCATGACAAAGCCGGCAACCGACATGAAGAGTTTCAAGATAAAACTCAACAGGCTTCCTCCCCATTCCAGAAAGCCCAGGAACACCCAATGGACGCCTATAATTTTCATGACGATGGATGTTATGCCCAAAATGATCAGCAAAAAGCCGCTGATCGTCAGTAATGTCCTATTTTTCATGCGGTATTAACCAACTTCGTTGTGAATTGTTTGAGAACGCGTGGCGTCCGTGTGGCGATTCGCCGTCGTGGCGAACTGAATTTTTTCGCAAAGGTAGTTTTTGACCTAAAATCAGGAGTCAAATGAGAGACAAAGCAGCGAAAGGCGTTTGTTTTTTTAAAATAAAACAAATTTCAAGCCGCCTGATGCATCGAAAAACGTGCAAAAAACTGCTAAAAAATGCGATTTTGACACAAAAGTTTAAAAATAGACATTTGATTTTCTGGAATTGGCTTTGATTTTGGCAATCTGTCTATATTTGCGGGCTTTTTTCGGAATGCTATTTGCCCGAAAAATTATGCAACAGACCGAAAACAGTATCAGATCGGTCTGACAGCATCACAAAACATCAAAATTTTTTCTATTTAGCACCATTACTTTTTGAGGTATGCAAAGCAAAGGCGTTGTACGTTTTTTCCTGATTGCGCTGACGGTAGTTTGCCTGTATCAGTTTTTACTAGTTCTACCCACCAACAGAATTGAAAGTCAGGCTCGGGATTACGCGCATCAGATGATTGCCAAAAACAATAAAGTCTCTTGGCGTCAATATTACAGTGAGTATCTTGACTCATTGTCAACCGAAAAAGTCTTCTCTATTCCACTGATCAAGGACTTTACCTATAATGATCTGAAAAAAAGCCAGCTGGCTATGGGTCTTGACCTGAAAGGCGGCATGAGCGTTTTGCTTCAGGTTGACTTGAAAGACTTCCTGAAGAGCCTTTCCGGCAACAGCCAGGATCCGTCTTTCCTGCAAGCGCTTGATCGTGCTTCTGCACTGCAAAAGACACAACAGGCTGATTACATCACGCTGTTTGCGCAAGCATGGAAAGAAGTTGGCGGCGGTCGCCCTTTGGCTTCCCTCTTTGCCCGCAACGAAGCCAGCGGTATCAAATTCGACGCGCCGGATGCTGATGTAATTCAGACCATCCGCAAACAAGCAAACGGTACCGTTAGTCAGACTTACGACCGCCTCAAGCAGCGTATTGACAAACTGGGCGTCGTTCAGCCTAACGTGAGCCTTGACGCCGCACGCGACCTGATTCAGGTAGAATTGCCGGGTATTGACAACCCGGAACGTGCTCGCACAATGCTGCAAAGCCAGGCCAAACTCGAATTTTGGGAAACCTACCGCGTGAGCGATCCTGGTATCCTGAATGGCTTTACAGAAGCCGATATGATGCTTCGCGCTGCTGGCGACTCTACTAAAATGGATACGTCCAAAACTGCAGGCCCATTGCTGTCTATTTTTAACATCAATGCTGGCGGCGGCGGCGCAGCCCTGGGTTATGCCGACAAGAATAAAATGCGTGTCATCAATGAAATGCTGGAGAGCGCAGCCGTCAAGGCTAAATTCCCGGCTGATGCAGCCTTCAAATGGGCACGCAAACCTGTTGATGACGCACAAGGCGCTTCCGCTTCGCTGAACGGCAAGTATGAACTGTACGCCGTTAAAAAGCGTAATGGCAGCGATGTCGCACCGCTTGACGGCTCTGTTGTAACTTCAGCCAGCGAACAGCCAGACCCGACTTCCGGTGAAATCACCGTTAGCCTGGCCATGAACAATGACGGCGCTAAAACCTGGGCCGACATGACGACCAAGGCTTACAACGATGGCAATCGCGAAGTCGCTATCGCACTGGACGACGAGGTTGTTAGCGCGCCACGTGTTATCAATCCAATCACAGGCGGTAACACCTCTATCACAGGCGGATTCACCCTTGATGAAGCCAAAGACCTCGCTCAAATCCTTTCGGTTGGTAAACTGCCAGCTGGTACGCGCATCGTACAGGAAAGCCAGGTAGGCCCTTCTCTGGGTGCAGACAACATCAACAAGTCATTGATTACCATGGTGTTGTCGGTATTGTTCCTGTGTGTATTCATGGTATCGTACTATAACAAAGGCGGTTGGGTAAGCGTCGTGGCACTGTTGGCCAACCTGTTCTTCATCCTCGGTACGCTCGCTTCGATGGGCACAGTTCTGACCCTGCCTGGTATCGCTGGTATCGTTCTGACGCTGGCAGCAGCGGTTGACGCCAACGTCGTTATTTATGAACGTATTCGCGAGGAGCTTCGAAATGGACTGACCATGTTGCAGGCTGTACGTACTGGTTTTACACGGGCGTTACCTGCGATCCTTGACGCAAACGCGACCTTGATCATCACGGCTGCAGTATTGATCTACTTCGGTCTCGGCCCAATTAAAGGCTTCGGTACCGTACTGCTGATCGGTGTATTGTGCTCCATGTTCACTGCGATCCTTGTTGGTCGTTACATCACCGAATGGTGGATGGAAAAGGGCAATACATTGTCATATAGCTTCCCTTGGTCAGAAAACTGGTTAGTAGGCATTGACTATAAATGGATCGAAAACCGCAAAAAGGCATACCTGTTCTCACTGGCGCTGATCGCGGTTGGTGTGGTTTCATTCTTCATGCGCGGTTTTGAATTGGGCGTTGACTTCAAAGGTGGTTATTCCTTTAACGTACACTTTGATCGTCCGGTAGAAATCGAGCAGCTGCGCGGCCCGTTGACACAGGCTTTCGGCGGCAATCCGATCATTAAATCTGTAAGCACCGAAAATACTTACAATATCACGACCTCTTACCTCATTGAAGAGCAAGGTGGTGATGTTGTTGATCGCGTAGTAGCTAAACTGCACGAAGGTATCAAGGGCGCAGGTATTGAGACAGAACTGGCCGATTTCAAAAAAACGGAAGGCAACGGTACACACATCACGGCTTCGAGCCAGGTGAGTGCTACGGTTGCAGATGACATCCGTAACTCGTCGTTCAAAGCCTCTTTCTGGGCGTTGGCGCTGATCTTCCTGTTCCTGTTGGTTCGTTTCCGTCGCTGGCAGTTCTCGCTGGGTGCAGTACTGGCCCTTTTCCACGACGTATTGATTACACTGACATTCTTTACGCTGTTACACGGCATTGTACCATTCTCACTGGAAATTGACCAGGCGATCATCGCTTGTATCCTGACGATCATTGGTTACTCCGTGAACGACACCGTTATCGTTTATGACCGTATTCGTGAATTCATGAATACCTTCAGGGGCCGCCGCAAGGAAGAAGTATTTGACATGGCGATCAATACCACACTTAACCGTACCCTGATTACATCAGGTACCGTGTTTGTGGTTGTTTTGCTGTTGTTCATCTTCGGTGGTTCAGCCATTAAAGGCTTCGCTTTCGGTATGTTGATGGGTGTATTCTTCGGTACTTACTCTTCGATCTTCATCGCTTCGGCCCTCGTGGTTGACTTCATGAAAGAAGATGTGGTTAGTGGTCATGCTGTAGATACTCATCATGCAACACCTCCATCTACTGAAAAAGCAGGTAAAAAGGCTGCTAAAGCGTAATTACCTCCATTTTTAATATAGAAAAGCCCTCATGCTTCATGGCGTGAGGGCTTTTTTTGTTGTCTGATTTAACTGAATTCCCCAAAAACTACCTTGCTTTGCCGGACAAGCGTAACATTATGCAACCAGATCAAGAAAAATTTACCCAACCCAATCGCCAGCAAAATGGCAAAGACGCCAATTCAACGCACAGGATTGATGTACTGTCGCGCAATGTCGTTTCGCTGGGTGTAGGTATTTTGCTGGGCGGCGCTGTAGCCATGGTGGGTTTGCCTGCCATACAGGAATATTTCGCCAGCGTTATGTTTGGGCTTCTGGGTTTGATCTTTATTGTCGTTTGCCTGGTATTTGTCATCGTACAGAAGAAGGAGTGGATTCTGAAAAAAGTGTTCAGGGTCAACAACACAGATTTGAGCGAATTGAAAGAATCAGGCATGTTGATGCTGGAAAGCATGCAGGAAAAAGAATATGCTGAAGCCAAAAAACACTTTGGCGTGATCACCAACAAGGTTGTAGCATGGTACTCCTGGATGAGTTTCAGGCGATGGATTCTGACGGTTGTTAATGTGCTTTTTATCAGTTTCGGCGGTTTGTTAGGTACTGTACTGCTGTATAATCAAAACAAGTTGCTGTTGCACCAAAACCAGTTGATGGAACGACAAAACTACCGACTGGATCAACAAACATACTTGCAGGAGGCCGAACGACGCAGCTCCATGATTTTTTTGATGGGCAACCTGCTGGATGCCATGGATGAAGAACTGAAACGGGATATTGGCCAGAACAGCGTGCGCGACCTTAGCCCCCAAATTATTGGTCGCGTTATCGCCCTGAGTAATGGACTTCGCCCATACCGCTACCTTGATAGCGACTCCTTGATACCCCGGGAATTAAGTCCCGAACGCGGCCAACTCCTGGTTTCCCTCATCAACAGCCAGATTGACAACCGAAGCCTGGATAAAATATTTCAGTTTGCTGACTTTTCCTATGCCGACCTGACCGGCGCAGTCCTGGGTCGCGAATACATGGGTCGAATTAACCTGCGAAAAGCAGATCTCGGTGACGCCGACCTTAGCGGTGTGGATATGATGCTGGCCGACCTCAGTCAGGCCAAACTGAACGGAACCATTCTGGCCAGAGCCAATCTCCGAAAATCCAATCTCAGCGAAACAGACTTTCGGGAAACCATCCTGAGTGCAGTGGATTTGCGGGGCGCGTCGCTTTATGGCGCTGATTTGCGCGGCGTTGACTTGTTCGAACTCGATTTGCGCGGCGCTTATCTGGAAAACACCCAGTTAGACAGCGCATTAGTGCCGGATGGTCAATGGCAGACAAAACTATTACAATTAAGTCCTGATTCTGTGCCCAGGGGTTCCGACCTGACCAAGCGGTACAGGACTGATTCCATGACGCATAGCGATGGCAGTAAAACCTATTTTCTCGCCAGGCAATAATCCCCTTTCACGTCAATGCTTGCAGTCTCCACTGTAAAGTGTAGAAAAGTGGCGTATTCAATACACATTAGCCAAGATAAGCAAACGTTTAAGTGCCTGACAAAAAGCGCCTTAAATATGCTGTTTTGTTTGAATTTGCCGCAAAAACGACATTTTTTGGCTTAATTTTTGCTTGTATAAACGTTTGCCGGGCTATCACCTAACTTTGCCTGTTGTTTTTTCTATAATCCTATTCGCTAAACATACAATGCGACTGCTTACGGTTTCCCTGTATACCCTTTGGGTACTCCTTCCAATTGTTTCTTTTGCACAGCAACCGCTGGGCAACATGACCAAACCTCTAAAAGAAGAAAATCTGATGTTTGCAGATACGGCCCATCGGCAAGAACACCGCTGGGAGATAGGTCTGCTGCTCGGAGCCAATTATACCCTGGGCGACCTCAGTAATGATGTGTCGTTTTACCCGGAAGACATTAAACCCGCGCTGGGTTTTATGGTGCGAAAACACGTGCTGCCGTCCCTGGCAATTCGTGCAAACCTGATCAGCGCCTTGACCGGCTCCCAGGATCAACGCTATCCCGAACGCAATTTTTCGTACAAAGGCAATCTGAATGAGCTGTCTTTACAAGCCGAATGGGAACCCTTCGGCCGTCGTCGTTTCAGGCATAAAGACACCGTTCATTATCAACTGGACAATTACCGACAAATCTCAACGGTCAATCGCATGCGGCACAGGCTTTCACCATACCTGTTTGTCGGCGGCGGCGCTATCATGAGTAAAGCCACTGCTGATTTCAACGAGAAATTTGTCTCAGAAAACGGCATTTCCGATCGCGTAAAGAAAGACAAGGAAGATGGCGCAAACTGGCAAACCCAACTAGGTATATCACTGGGCGCCGGTACGCACCTCGACCTGGGTAAAGACCTGGTCATTTCAGGTGAAGTCGGTATTCGAAAAGCCAATTCCGATTACCTGGATGGTATCAGCCAGGCTGGCTATGCCGAAAATCAAGACTGGTACTTTATCGGCGGCATCACCCTGTCCAAAAGAATCGGATGGCGAGACCGCGATGGCGACGGTATTGCTGACAAAATGGATAAATGCCCGTCACTGCCCGGCTCTGGCGATACAAACGGCTGCCCCGACACCGACCACGATGGTATTGCCGACAAAGACGATGAATGCCCCTTGCGCAGGGGTGTGCCCGCTTTGTCCGGTTGCCCGATGAAAGACGCCGACCGCGACTCTGTTCCTGATATGGACGACCTCTGCCCCAACGTATTTGGTCTGGTCAAATTCAAAGGTTGCCCGGACACCGATGGCGATGGTATTGAAGACCGCGCCGACTCTTGTCACCTGGTGGCCGGTATCATGCAGTTTCATGGCTGCCCCGACACGGACGGCGACGGCATTGAAGATAAAAAAGACGCATGCCCCACCGAAAAAGGTCCTCTGGAATATTATTTCGGATGCCCGGTACGAGATACCGACCGTGACAGCGTAGAAGACCGCTATGATGAATGTCTTTTGGTGGCCGGTAAAGTTAAATTCAAAGGTTGCCCGGATACTGACAATGACGGCATTGAAGACAAATACGACTCCTGCCCTACCCGACCAGGTACGGCAGCCAACAAAGGCTGTCCCGGTATTGACAAAAAAGACAAGGAAAAACTTGATCTGGCTGTAAAATCTGTCAAATTCGAAACCGGAAAAGCCATCCTTAAAGTCGAATCCAACAAAATCCTCAATGACATTGCGGACATCATGACACGATACCCGGAGTACAAACTCCGCATTGAAGGACATACTGACAATCAGGGCAAGGATGAAGCCAACCTGACGCTTTCGGAAAAACGGGCCGTGGCCTGCGCTGAATACCTCACAGGAAAAGGCGTCAACAAAACCCGAATGCTGCCCAAGGGATTTGGCGAAACCAAGCCCGTCGCAGACAATAAAACCGCCGCCGGCCGCACTAAAAACCGGCGCGTAGAGTTCATTCTGAGCCTGGATTGATCAGGCAAAGCGCCAGTCCGGGATTTTTCACGAAGCCAGAAATCATTCATTTTCTCCTTTGGTTGAAAATCCCGGAC
>JADZBJ010000162.1 GCA_020852155.1 Saprospiraceae bacterium
TTACTTCTTTCTCTATCACGCCGACTGGCTGGGGCAGGCCACCATCCGCGACCTGCGGGTCAGGGTGTTCCGCCACATCACCAACCTTAACCTCGGCTATTTTGACAAAACACCCATCGGGCAAAGCAGCACCCGAACGATCAACGACATCGAGGCGATCAACACCATTTTTTCAGAAGGCAGCATCACGATCCTGGCGGATTTGACCACGATTTTCTTCGTGCTCATCATGATGTTTTTTCCCTCATGGAAATTAACGCTGGTCGTCTTATCGGTATTCCCGCTGCTGATTTGGGGTAGTATTCAATTCAAAGAGAGCGTTCGGAAAAGTTATGAAAAGGTGCGCAACCACATCGCGACCATGAACTCCTTTTTGCAGGAGCGCATCAGCGGTATGCGTGTGGTGCAGATTTTCAACGCCGAAGGGCGCGAAGCAGCGAATTTCAAAAAAATCAACCACGACTACACGGCAGCCAACCTGAAAAGCATCCTGGCTTACGCGATCTTTTTCCCGGTGGTGGACATAATCTCTGCGCTGTCGCTGGGCCTCATGGTGTGGTACGGCGCGCGCGGCGTCCTGTCATCCGACGTTACCCTGGGTACGCTGGTGGCGTTTCCGTTGTACATTTCCATGTTGTACCGCCCGATCCGAATGCTGGCGGATAAATTCAATACCCTGCAAATGGGCCTGATCGCGGCCGAACGCGTTTTCAAATTACTGGAAAACAACGACCGCATTGACAATAAAGGAACACTCGCCCCTGAAAAACTGCGCGGCGACCTGACATTCCAGAACGTTCATTTTTCCTACTCCGGCAACCTCGAAGAATGCGTCCTGAAAGACGTATCGTTCCACATCGAAGCAGGCGAAACGCTGGCCATCGTCGGCAGTACGGGCAGTGGCAAAACAACCATCATCAGCCTGCTCAACCGCTTTTACGATATTCAGCGCGGGCAAATTCTGGTGGATGGCCACCAACTGCCGGAATACGATGTTTTTGCCCTGCGTCGTCGCATCGCCGTTGTGTTGCAGGATGTGTTTCTGTTTTCAGGCACGGTGCTGGAAAACATTACCCTGCGCGACACCAACATCACCGAGCAGGAAGTGATCGAAGCGGCCAAACTCATTGGCGCGCACGAATTCATTGAAAAACTGCCCGGCGGCTATCACTACGAGGTCATGGAACGCGGCGCGACGCTCAGCATGGGCCAGCGCCAGTTGATTTCGTTCGTCAGGGCGCTGGTATTCAATCCGGACATCCTGATTCTCGACGAAGCCACGTCGTCCATTGACCCTGAAACAGAAGGCATCATTCAATACGCCATCGAGCGACTGATTGACCGCCGCACGAGCATCATCATCGCGCACCGACTGAGCACCATCCGGCATGCGACAAATATTCTCGTACTTGACAAAGGCGTCGTGCGTGAATTTGGCCCGCATGAAGCCCTGATCGAGATCGAAAACGGCGCTTACCGAAATTTATACGAAAAGCAATTTGCGGCGGCTGTATCTGCGGAATAAAGTCAACCCAATGTGGTTTTGAATTGCTCGCGTCTGTAAATCATTGAAAATCAAGAAAATCAATCCCGAAAGTTTTCAAAATCGCTTAAATCCGGGTTTAAGTGCGGGATAAACCGCAACTTTGCACCACTTTTCCTGAAAAGATATGCACGAACTTCCCATCATTTCCGCGCCCGAAGCACCTGCCAGCAACCGACCCAAACGTCCGGAATGGCTCAAGGTGCGCCTGCCGATGGGTGAGAACTACCGCAACGTCCGCTCGATTGTGGACGAATTCAAACTCCACACCATTTGCCAAAGCGGCAATTGCCCCAATATGGGCGAATGCTGGGGCGCAGGTACCGCCACGTTCATGATCCTGGGCAATGTCTGCACGCGCTCCTGCTCTTTCTGCGCCGTCAAAACCGGCCGCCCCAACGAATATGATACTGACGAGCCACGCCGTGTCGCCGAAGCCATCTGGCTGATGAAGGTCAAACACGCCGTGATTACCTCCGTCAACCGCGACGAACTGCAAGACCGTGGCGCCGAAATCTGGCACCAAACCGTCAAAGCCGTCAAAGAACTCAGCCCCCAAACCACCATCGAAACCCTGATCCCTGACGTGAAAGCCACCTGGGATGCCCTCGAACGCATGATCTCCGCCGGACAGGAGGTGGTCAGCCACAACATGGAAACCGTCCCGCGCCTGTACCGAAAAATTCGCCCGCAGGCCAAATGGGAGCGCAGCCTCGAACAAATTCGCCGCACAAAAGAATTCGGCAAACGCACCAAAACCGGCATCATGGTCGGCCTCGGCGAAACCCGCGAGGAAATTTTCGACGCCATGGACCAACTTGTCGAACACGGCTGCGACATCCTGACCCTGGGCCAATACCTGCAACCCACTAAAATGCACGTGGAAGTGGCCGAGTTCATTCATCCCGACCTGTTTGCCGAATACCGCGAAGTGGGCCTGCAAAAAGGTCTGTTGTATGTGGAAAGCGGCCCGCTGGTACGCTCCAGTTATCACGCTGAAAAACACGTTTTTTAAGCTTGCAATTTGCCGCCGCCCATTGGTTTTTCCTGTTAATACCGCTTTTATGGCTCGAATACCGACAGCATAAAGCGACGGAAGCCTCATTTCGCATGAGCGGCAAGCCCCCGGCTACAGGCAACTGGCGCACGCGTTTCCGGCCTTTCCTGCGCTGGCTCCGGCCCCTGGCCCTGCTGATGCTCGTCATTGCTCTGGCGCGCCCACAACAACTCTGGCAGGAAGAAAAAGTCAAAGCCGACGCGCTCGACATCATGCTCGCCATGGATATTTCGCCGAGTATGCTGAGCAAGGACTTCGACCCCGATCGCCTGTCTGTCGCGAAGAAAGTAGCCACCGATTTTGTTGAAAAACGCCCCTACGACCGGCTCGGCCTCGTCGCCTTCTCGGCAGAAGCCTTCACGCAATGCCCGCTGACCACCGACAGGAATATCGTCAAGGAATTTATCAGCGAACTGACCGTAGGCCGCCTCGAAGACGGCACGGCCATCGGCATGGGACTCGCCACGGCCCTGAACCGCCTGAAAGACAGTCCGGCGCGTTCAAAACTCGTCATTCTGCTCACCGACGGCGAAGACAACGCCGGTTATATCTCGCCCATGCAGGCCGCCGGACTGGCGCACTCGCTGGGCATCCGGGTTTATACAGTCGGCATCGGCTCCGAAGGCGCAGTCATGTCGCCCTCCGCCCGTAACCCCGACGGGTCGTATCAGTTTCAATATCAGGAAATGAGTTTTGATACCCGCCTCTTGCAGGAAATGGCCGACTCCACGAACGGAAAATTCTATCGCGCTTTTTCTGAAAACGACCTGGCTGGTATCTACCGCGAAATTGACCGACTGGAAAAAACCCGCGTGGAAGTCACCACCATCAAACACACCACCGAATATTTTGGCTGGTTCATCACCGCCGCCGTGGTATTAATGCTCCTGGAATTACTGCTCCGACACTGGCTGCTGCGGTCTATCACGGAGTGACGCGGATTACACAGAGAGACGCGGATTACGCGGATTTTTTGGTGGGTTGTGTGATCTGAGGTATCTGCGAAAATCTGCGGGAAAATATGTGGAGAAGGGAGGACTATACGGGTTGATATAGTTTGATATGAGGTAAAAAGTCAAAATCCCGTACATTGTAGGTATAAAGTGGAATCTGATGTATGACCGCCGTTGCTCCAATAATAGCATCAGGTATTTGTAACCCGTGGCTAAGTTTATAAGTTTCTATAAGTTCAACTGCTTTTGCTGATATGAATTCGTCAATTTGGATAATATCGTAATACCTAATCTTTTTCTTCATCTGAGCCAATTTATCCTTGTTACCCATGCCCTGAAATAATTCCATTACAGTCACAGCAGAGATGACAATGTCATTCAGCCCGATTTTATCTAACTGATCAATCGTATCTTGCCTTCCGTTAAAGGCACTGATGAAAATGTTAGTATCGCAAAGAACCATATCAAATATCCCAATTACGCGCCCAGGCAGTTGAACGGATTTGCTCGAGTGTGCGAGGATTGCCTTGCCAAATACCCCAAAGCCCCCTTGGGTCTATTTTTTTATCCCCTTTAATTATGACAGGGCGCCGATGAGTCGGCCCTTCTTTTATACTGACATTTTTGATATTCAATGCCTTTAGCACTTGCAAGAGTTGCTCAACTTCTTGAATACCAGTCGTTTCTATCGTTACAGTCATATGAGTAATTTTACTGCAAAGTACGGATATTTGGTTTACGTACCAAAGATGAATTAACCCAAAGACTGATTTTTATGGACAACGCAAATTAGTTTCGAATTACATTCGTCTGCAAATCCCAAAAATCCTGCTCAATACCACATCTTAAAATCCCCAAAATCCCCAAATCAGAAATCAATCCTGTAAATCCCTAAATCCTGAAAATCCTGATCCGCGCAGCATCTTAAAATCCCCAAATCCCCCTAAATCAAAA
>JADZBJ010000163.1 GCA_020852155.1 Saprospiraceae bacterium
ATGAAACGGAAAATGCCGAAAGATGGCCCATGACCAACCGCATTTTTGCTGCTGCGGTACTTTTGCTTCCGGCCATGAACATGGCAGGCTGGTGGCCGCGCGCATTTTCATGGCATTTGTACGATAACACGCAGTCGGAAGTTGTTTTTTTTACTGAAAATGCGCGTTTCGACGAGCCATTTCAAACTAAAATCTGGTCAAAATACGCCTACGACCGTCAGCGCCAGTTGCTGCTCGATGATTGGGCCATTCACGAACTTCATGTGCCACTGCCGGATGTACAGCAGGTTGCAGAAAATGTAGGCCAACACCTTTGCCAGCGCATAAAAACCGGCGAAAATGTCGGATGGTCAGTGCTTCGCGTTCAGCAATTTAGCAGGGAGCAAGTCGTGACAGATACCATCATGTGCCATTCAAATCAATAAACTGTTTTTAAAAAGTCCCGTTCATGTCGCATGCATATTTGAGCCTGACACGTTTCATTTTACTGATCGCCTGTTATTTCCTGTTTGAAACAGCCGGAAAAGCCCAAGGTATCCAGTTTGAACACACTGGTTGGGCCGACATACTGAGTAAGGCGCGCACGGAGAACAAGCCTGTTTTTCTGGATGCTTACACGGCCTGGTGTGGTCCGTGCAAACTCATGGTCAAAAACACCTTTCCGGATTCGGCGGTAGCGGCTATGTACAACAGCCGATTCATCAACGTGAAAATAGACATGGAAAAAGGGGAGGGGCCGGATTTGGCGGCTCAATATGGCATAGACTTGTACCCGACTTTGCTATTTGTCAACGGTGAAGGTCAAGTGTTGCACCGCGCTGCGGGCTATCACGATCCGGCCGATTTTATAGCGCTCGGCGAAAGGGCTTTAGACCCTAACCGCAACCTGCGTGCTTTGATTCGGCGGTATGCCGCCGGAGAACGCACGCCGGGTTTGTTGCTCGACCTCGCGCGCGCCAAGGCTGCTGCAGCAGATCCTACGGCCAGTCAATTGGCCAATGATTACCTGAAAACCCAAAGCGACTGGTCGCACCCGGAAAACATCGAGGTCATTATGGAATTTGCCAACGATCCTTTTTCCAGCGGTTTTAAATTCCTCATCAACAACAGGCCCATTTTTGATGCCGCCTACGGTGAAAAAGCCGTTGAAAGTCGCATCGAAAGCATTTTTAATGAATATCTCGAACAACGCCCGGAAATGCCCTTGGGTGAAGTTCAGCGCCTTTTTGCCTCCTGCTACCCGGCCAAGGCGGAGCGCCTGGCGTCGGCGTACAAGATGACTTATTACCGTCAAAACGCTGATTCTCTGCGGTTTGTGGAAGCGGCATTAAGCCACTACGCGCAGTACCCGACCGACGACCCTGACGAACTGACCGAAATGGCCGAACTGCTCTGCGACCATGCCAATGACGCGAAAACCCTGGACGTTGCCCTGGATTGGGTAAGCAAAGCCATTCGCACGCAGGACGCATCCTATCGGCAGGATGTACTGGCTAAAATCTATCAGAAAACGGGAAGGAAAAAACTGGCCGAAAAAGCCCTGCAAAGGGCGGCGGAGTTGCGGGCGAAGGAGTAGGGGGATTACTGCTAAAGGTGCCTTTTTGAGCCGGTGAGGGAATTCTAAACAACCTCTTTGCCCAGTCCTTGAAAATTCCGAGTAAGACAAATTTCCCGCAGATTACACAGATTTTCTACGTAATCTGCGGGAAATAGGCATGCACGGTCGAGTTCAATTCCTGACTCCTGCTCAGTCATTCTTTTTGTCCTCTTTATCTTCTTTGTCTTCTTTCTCTTCTTTCTTCAACTTACCCAGATGCTCCACACCGTCAATATCTAACTTTTTGGACAACTGCGAGATTTTGTCGAGGTCAATTTTTCCCGTAAAACTCAACATAGTAAAATCGCTGGGAGAGCCGACCAACAGCAGCAGTTCATGAATGACATTACCTGAATCGCGGGTCCAAATCCGGACATTTTCTTTGCCGTCGCGGACAGTCAGGAGTTCTGAATATTCGGATTGAGGGACTTTACTCAGCGCATTTTTATAAAATTCCATGCCGTTATCAATGCTGTCAGAGGTGAGTACGCGCAGGCCGCCGAGGTCTTTTACGACATCGCGCAGGGTGTTCCAGTCTTCATCGTCGGTTTCGATTTTAGCGAGGAGTTGGAACATTTTCGGGCTGATATAGACCATTGTAAAGCGCTCGTCGTCAGCGTATTGATTGAAGAAGCGCGAAATGCCATCGTTTTGGGCTTGGATACCTGTGGCTGTATTGAGCAGGAAGGCCAGTGCAAAAAAGAAAGTGCGATACATAATTTCGATTGTTGAAAGGTGAGTGTTTTAACCGTCTTTCTTTTTGAAAAAACGGTCAAGTTGTTCCGTGTGGGCGGCGCCTTTGGCGGCTTCACGACGGGATTTTGAAATTTTGGAAGAAACCAGCGCCAGGGCTGCTTTAACTTCTTCCATGGCCAGTCGGGCTTCACGGTCGGTAATGGCCTCCTGTGTTGGCGACTGATGTTTTCTGAATTTTTTCCTGAGTTTTAGGGTAATGTCTGGCTGCTTCTGTTCCGGAATTGTTGTCGCGTATTGTGGTGTTGCCGGCACATCGGGCGCTGTCACTGGTGCATCGGGTGTAACGTTAGCCACGGGCTGGGGTAGGGGCGTTTCGCGAAGCGACCACCACAAACCCAGTGCCGTAACCGCCAGCACACTCGCTGCTGCTGTCCATCGCACCAGCGATGAATACATCACAGGCTTGTCTGGCATTGCCAGTTTTTTGGCCGTGTGCTGCGACGTTACCTGTTGCTCTTCGCCAATGGCTTGAAACAATGGTGCAAACACCTGATGCCTGGGCGCTACGTTGCCTGATTGGAAGTACGCTTTGAGCGCACGTTCTTCTTCCAGCGAGGATTCCCCCGCCCAGTAGCGATCGAGCAATTCATCAATGTGGTTCATAATCAGCAAATTATACAGTCAATGATGGTTGAGCATGTGTTCGCGGACAGCCTTGCGGGCGCGGTGCAGGTTGATTTTTACCTGATCCAGTGATATGCCCAGCGTATCAGCGATTTCCTCATAACTCAATTCTTCAATATCCCTCAAGTGCATCACTAATCGTTGTTTTTCAGGCAATTCCTGCATGAGTCGCTTGACCTGGTGCACCAGATCGCGTTGTTCGGCACGCTGCGCGGGCGTGGCTGATTCAACGCTGCGATCCTGCACGCCTTCCAGCGGCGCAGTACGGCGTAAAGCATTGCTGCGGGTTTTGTCTAAAGAACGATTGCGCGTCAGCGTCATGCACCAGGCCTCCCAATTCTGAACGGTTTCAACGTGCTCCGGCGAACTTTTCCAGACTTTTTCAAGCACTTCCTGAACGACATCTTCGGCTTCGTGCGAATTGCCCGTGATGCGCAGGGCAAACCGAAACAGCTTGTGCCGTATAGGGAATATTTGTTCGTGAAAAAGGGTCGGATTCATACGTTTCGTCGCTGTTTCATTTTTGCTTTCGGATATTTTCCAATTGCTTTTAAAAACGCAGAGTAATTCTTGTATTCAAATCTCTTTGTGTTTTGGCGATAAAATGGAAATATCCGTTAGCATCAACCTGAATGCTTGACAGCAGCCTTTGGAGAGAAGACGGCGGGAAAAATATCGTGTTACAAAAAAAGGAAAAAAAATTAGGCCGGAGGGGAAAGTTGGAAGGTTGAAGTGGTTGAATATTGTTGAAAGTTGAATATTGTTGAAGGTTGAAAATGGTTGAAGTGGTTGAAAGTTGAACGGGGCATTTACCTGGTAAAAAAGGTTGTCATCCTGAACGAAGTGAAGGATCTGGTCAAACAGATGTGCTTCATTTCGCTTCGTGGGTAGCAGATCCTTCGCTTCGTTCAGAATGACACCTTTTATGAGCAAAGGATAATCAACTTTCAACCACTTCAACCTTCAACCACTTCAACTTTCAACCATTTCAACTTTCAACAACTTTTCAACCTTCAACCATTTCAA
>JADZBJ010000164.1 GCA_020852155.1 Saprospiraceae bacterium
CAGGTTGGGCAGCATGGCAGACGACCCGACTGCGGCCCCGGCACACGTTTCCCAGTTATAATTAAAGGAGCCTACTCCGCCCATGGCTGTAGCAGAAACAGACCCGGAAGGCTGACCGTTACATACGGCATCCATTGACGAGGCTGAGACACTGATCGGCCCTGGTTCGCCAATGGTAAAATACACCGTATCCTGACAAGCTGTTGCATCGGCAACGATCACAAAATGGTTTCCTGCCGGAAATATGTTCACCAAATCCCCATTGGCATAGGCCGGCAATAATCCGTTGGCGAAGTAACTCACCGGGATATTGGCATTAGAAACCGAAATGTAGGCCGTGCCCGTAGGTGCGCCATAGCAAAGCGCATCCACGGTGGAATTAAGGTACGCATCCAGTACGCATTCAAAATATTCCCCAAGACTTTGCTCTTCGTCAGGCACACAACTGGGGCTACCGCCGGCAGCACGAATTTTAAACAAAACAAACTGTCCCGTAGCCAATCCGGTTACGGTATGCGCATTCATGCCATTGGCCGGTTCCCAGGGGCCGCCGTCAATTTGAACTTCGTAGCCCGTAGCGCCCTGAACGGGAGTCCAGGTCCAGGTCATTACACCACCTGGCTGATTGATGAAATCAATATTGGTCGGAGCCGGGAAGACGGTTGAAATATCCACGGTTGCAGTATCCAGATGCAAGCAGCCAAAGGCGTCTGTAATAGAAACGACGTAGTTCGTTGTGGCCGCAGGCATCGCCACCGGAGCCGGGCAAAAATCACAACTCAGCGATACTGAATTGGTCCAGTCGTATGAAAATGAATTATTGAACACAAACCCGATATTCCAGCCTTTCAAACGGCCCAGCTTGGTTGGTCCGCCATTGTCTGCCGCCAATAATTGCCAGTCGCCATTTACCACTGCGCCTGAAAGACTTGTCCAGTTGCCCTCTGGCTGATAAGTACCGTTAAACGGCGCTGTCTGGCCGACAATGGGCGTAATCGCCGTCGGGGAAAAACAGGTCGTTTTATAGTTGTCGCCACTACCGCCATTTCCGGTACTCAATTCAAGGATTTTTCCATCCGGCGATCGGAGGTATAATTGAATATCGGCGTCGAAATCTGTTTCGAGATCAAGACAAACCTCAGTAATCTGATTGACAGGGTCTGTCAGAAAGTTATACCCCATACTGTTCACCGCCAGTGCAGAAGCATACGGATTCAGGGGCGGGTGATTGGCATAGCCAAAAGCGTAATCAGGAAATGCTTCGAAACGCACTTCCTGTTGCGGTGGCAGGAGTGAAACGGCATTTAACTCAACTGCCGAACCGGCGCATACGGCGGTGTCGCGCAAGGCCGTAAATGCCTGATTGCAACTATGGCAATCCGGGTGGGTCGGAGGCAAAACGGGAATATTAACCGGCTCATTCCAGATACAACCAAATTCATCAGTGACTGAAAAGGTAAAATTGGCTGTTCCGGCATTTTGCGGCGTAGCCGCGATAGAATCCTGGTTTTGATAAAAAATAGTGGGTTGCGGATTCCAGCCCCAATTGACGAATTGAGGAGAAAAAGCCTCGATGGAAGGATACAGGTCTTCCTTGATTTTTATGCTCCAACTGAAAATGTAGCCATTGTCATAGGCCCAAAGGTCCGTGACGGTAATTTTCCATTCTCCATTCAGGGGGCATCCTACAAGGTCATCAAAAGGATCCACGGGCGAATAATCACCCGGAGGCAGCGTGCCCGAACCGCCGAGAACAGTATTGGCATATTGTAGCCAGGTGCCGTTGGTTGCATTGGCTGTCCAGCAATAATCATAGCCTACGCCGGGTATCGGATTCAAACCCGTATCCGTATCATTGGGTTCGCCCAGAAAAACCGAACCGCCTGTTTGTCCGGCGAAGTTGTGCAGTCCGATGGTATCGCCATTGGGGCAAGTGAGTTTTATCCGCATATCACGCATCCAGGAGTGTTCCATATTGACACAAATGGATTCGATATCACTCGCATTGGTGACAACCTGACCGGGACTGAATTCGGTGAAGAAGATACTGGTTTCGTAACTCTGCCCGTTGCCATCCGGCAAAGGCAGTGAGTCCGAGCGTATGCCTTCTATGGCAAAGTTGCTCGTATCAGGGGTGGCGATCAACGCGGCGCCATTGTTGCCATTCACTGAACTGCTCAGGTGTATGGTATCGCCTGCGCAAATGGGCGTTGTGTTGGCATTGGACAAATCGAAATTCGGCCGGGGTGCAACCCTGACGCGCAGGTTCAGGAGGTTGGTGCTGCGACATTTGAAGGTGTCTGTAAGTAACAACTGAATGTAATATCCGCCCGGTTCCGAAAAGCGGTGTGAAGTATTCGGCCCGTAACCGATGGCGCCATCGCCGAAATTCCATTCAAACGTGGTGTTGAAGTCGCTTTGCTGGTAAACAACGCCATTCTGTGGGTATTCACCCCGACCACTCAGAAAAATCCTTTCATCAGGACAAACATCAATCCAGCCCGTATCAGCAGGTATAAGGGCAGGCATGGTCGAAACGAGATCAGCCAGCACAGTTTGGCAAGCGGCTACGCATTTGATGGCGGCAGCCCAACCGGCGCCAGTCCCACTTCCATTGGAATTGAAGGTTACAGTCAGGCAACCACTCGGGTTTTGGGCTGTGGCCTGAACGATGAACGGCTCGCCCGGCGGAAAATCACTCGAACAAGACAATTGCGGCGCCGAAGCATTCGGGCCATCATAGAAGCACAGGTCATCGCCCGGGGATAGTTCCACTCCTGAAAAATTCAACTGCACGTGGGTGCCGACTGTGCCGTCAGCGCAGAATTTTTTAGTAAAATTCTGGTTGTTGCCATAGTTGCCGCTTCCGCCGCCACTATCGTAGAATGCGCCTTCACAGTCCGTCACCGGCGTGTTGTTCATTAAATATGTCTGACTTTTAGCCGTAAAAACAGCCAACAAAGCGACGACGTATACTAACAGTTTTGTCTTTTTCATAGTAAATCGGAAGGAGGGATGATTTGATTGGTTCGATTAAGTCCGATTGATTCGATTATTTCGATTGCCCGTCGTAGATTAGGTAGAATGAGAATTACCCTACTCAAAATGGTGAAATAATCGAATCAATCGGATTTAATCGACTTAATCGAATCAATCAAAAAAGTGTCAGGCCATACTTGAACACCCATACCAGTGCCAGCACTGATGTTGCGATCACTACGCCGCGCATGGCATTTTCCCAACGGCGGCGGCGATAGGCGCTCATGATCCAAAGGTTGAGCGCGATGGCTACAATCGCCAGCGTGCGCTCCCTGAAATTGGCCGAAAGGCCCTCTTCGCTGGCGATATTTTTCATTTCCAGCACATCAAATATGGCATTGAGTAAAAAGTAGGCTGTAACAGGTATCAACAGGCCCATGAGCAGCCCCACCCATATTTCATTGCGTTTAAACATGTTTTTTATATAGTTTTCAACCTGCGTCCAGGTCTGATTTTAAATCGGTGAGCGCGTTGTAGTTGGTCAGATCATGCATACAGGGCACAACGCTGATATACCCCTGCGACAAGGCATACACATCGGTATCTTCACCTTTATCACGGCTCGAATAATCTCCGCCCAGCCAGTAATACGGCCGACCGCCGGGATCTTTCCCTTCCTGGAATTTTTCAATCCAGCGGTCATCCGCCTGTCGGCAAACACGCAGGCCTTTAATGGCGTCGGCTGGCAGTTTGGGGAAATTGACATTCAGCAGACATCCCGGCCGAAATGGCTGCGACAGGGAAAACTCCATGAGTTGCCGCACCCACGGACGGCAGGGTGAAAAATCAGCTTCCGGGCTGAAATCATCCAGCGAAAATCCGATACTGCGAATACCCTCCAGCGACGCTTCCATCGCGGCAGACAGGGTACCGGAGTACAGAATACTGATGCTGTGATTATTGCCATGATTGATGCCTGATATACACAAATCAATGGGTCTGTCGTGCAACACGACATAGCGCGCCATTTTGACACAATCCACAGGCGTACCGCTGCATTCATAAGCGTCAATATCGCCAAAAATGCGTGAACGTTTGATGCGGAGCGGTTCGTGAATGGTGATGGCATGGCCTTTGCCACTCTGCGGAGAATCGGGGGCGACCACCACCACTTCTCCGATTTCGGATGCCACTTCTACAAGTGTGCGAATACCTCCGGCAGTGATGCCGTCGTCGTTTGTAACTAAAATCAATGGTTTTGACATATCGCAAATGTAGCGAATGGCGTTATTTCGATTCGCCGTTCGCGCTGTTTTACTGAAAAATTCATTTTTTTGCTCAAAATAGCCTAATCTTGCGGGATATTTCCCAGCCACTTCACCAACTGCATTTTTAGATGAAACAATTATTGCTATCTTTTTTAACCCTTGCCCTCGCGGCAACCGCCTCATCCCAAAGCGCGCAACCG
>JADZBJ010000165.1 GCA_020852155.1 Saprospiraceae bacterium
AAACCAGCCGTCAGGTTACCATAGTTGCCCGATGGTACGGCAAAAACGATGTCGCGGTTTGTCCAATTTCGCACCTGTCGGTATGCTTCTGCATAGTAGAACATCTGTGGAATCAGTCGGGCGATGTTGATGCTATTGGCTGAACTCAGTCGAAAAGCCGAGGTCAAGTCCTGATCGAGAAAGGCTTTTTTCACCATGGCCTGGCAATCATCAAAGGTACCGTCGACTTCAATGGCAGTGACATTATGCCCAAGGGTAGTCAGTTGTTGCTCCTGCAAATGCGAAACTTTCCCGGAAGGGTAAAGAATCACAACCCGTATGCCGGGCACTTTGTGGAATCCGAATGCCACTGCCCCGCCTGTATCGCCAGAGGTAGCCACCAGAATATTGAGGGTCTTGTCTTCTCCACGATTGAAATAGGACATGATGCGCGCCATATAACGAGCGCCAAAATCCTTGAAAGCCAGTGATGGGCCGTGGAATAATTCAAGGATAGAGCGGTTGTCATCCAGACGAACGACCGGAACCGGGAAGTCCATGGCTTCGTTGATGATGCTTTTCAAGTCGTTATCGGGAATGGCTCCGGCCTGAATAGCCGATGCGATCAGGTATGAATTTTCCTGAAAAGACCTGTCGCCGATCGTATTCCAAAAGTCAGCAGACATCTCCGGAATGATGGAGGGCATGTATAGTCCGTTGTCCGGAGGCAATCCGCGGAAGATGGCTTCTTTAAAATTTACGGTATGCTGTGGGTTGTTGGTGCTGTATAATGTCATGTTCAGTGTTTATGAATAGTAAGAGGAACGAGGTGTAAAGGCCCATTGTAAAAAATCAGGCATGGCTTTTTTCCAGGTTTCAACATCATGTTTACCGCCCTCAATTTCCAGATACTGGATTAGGTCTTCACCAACCTCTTTCTGTTTTATGGCTTTGATAAGGTCGAGTGTGTCGTCAATGGCATCTATGATGCCATTTCCATTTCGGTCTTCTGCTTCATCGTCGGTACCGCACTGAAACCAGAATGTCTGATTGATACGTTCCCTCGACTCGCTCTGGTAAACCACGTCGTGCATAATCCTGCAAGCATCCGGGTCTGCCGGATCAACGGTGTCCCATCGCCACCACAAGGCCCCGGAGAAAACACCGACATGACCAAACAACTCCGGGTAATGCCAGGCAATATCAAAGGCTGAAAGTCCGCCGAGCGAGAACCCGGCAATGGCGCATTGTGTTGACTCATGGGTCAGTTTGCAGGTTTGGTACAGCCACGGCATCAACTCCGTTCGGATAAAATCGGCATGTTGTTGCGCGCGACTTCCACGCCCTTTGTAATCCGGCTGGCGCATTACGCCGTATTCCTGTTGCCGATCAGCGGAAGCATAAATACCCACGACGACCAAAGGTGGTAATTGACGCTCGGCATTTAGTTCATTCAATACTTCAACGAAGTTCATACGCTTAAGGTCCTGACCATCATTACAGATCAGTAAATGATGCGTCGGCGACTCGAAAAATCTTTTTGAATCAGAGATGTAAACATCCAGTTCAACATCGCGACCAAGGCTGGATGAATGTAATATCTGATGTGTCTGCTCAACACGAGGCGATGAAGCGCCTAACAATCTTTGGATAAAATGAATCAAAACGGGAAAGTGTGTATCAGGATTTATACCCTGACTTAAGTGATTTTTAAGATTTATATGATTTTGATTTTCCTGATTTTCAATGATTAGTCATTCAAAACCACTTTGGGTTGACATCAATGATGATGCTTTGACTTGTTTTTTAATACTCAAAGACGCAGATTGTATGCCCTTGAAAATCCACTGTTACTTACTTGCAATCCCAGACAAAATTGGACAACGGGTATTTTTTCCGTTGCCAGGAAAAATGCCACCATTCTGTCCGAATGCCTTTGAACCCTTGTTCGGCCAAAGCATCACGGAGGATTTTTCTATTAGACAAAACATGCGCCGGCAGTTTGAGATTGTCGGTATGCGCTTCGACACCGAAAAAATCATACGCCGTACCCATATCCAATTCCACGCCATTTTTATCAACGACCGTCAAATCAACCGCCGCGCCGCGTGAGTGCATCGAACCTTTGGACGGCGGCGTCACATAATCCGGGTTCGGAACCTTGTCCCACAAACGCTGTTGATATGGACCGGGACGATAGCAATCAAACATTTTCAAACCCATGCCTTGTCGTTGCAATGACTTGTGTGCCTTGACAATAGCGCGTGCTACTTCCGGCCGAAGCATACATTTCGGGCAATCATAAATTTTGCTTTTGGTGAAGTTGTTTGTCGTGGCATACCTGATGTCCAACATGATCGTCGGATCAAGCGAAGCCAGGTCAACAAATTCATCTTTTTCAAAAAACGTTTCGAGGCTTGCACTTGCAGGGCGAGCAGGTTGCGCCAACAATGTTGTTGCACAGTATGCCCATGCGCAGAAAAAAAATAGGAAATATCGCATTTCACAAAAGTCAGGATTGTAACCCGCAAAAATACTCTTTCCGGATAATATGCCCTGAATGCTGATTGCGCTTTACTTTTGTCCCATGATGTTTTATATATTAAAATAAAAATTAATGTCAGTAAACGTACAGCACCTCACCAAAATTTACGATCAGCAGATTGCTGTGAACGACCTTTCTTTCCAGGTCGGCAAAGGAGAGGTCTTGGGCTTCCTTGGCCCAAATGGCGCTGGCAAAACAACCAGCATGAAAATCATCACCGGGTACCTGCCGCAGACCAATGGGAAAGTGGAAGTCTGCGGTATTGACATTGAAGCCGACCCGATGGGCAGCAAAGCCAAAATCGGTTATCTGCCAGAGCACAACCCATTGTATCGGGACATGTATGTGCGCGAGTACCTGACCTTTACCGGCAACCTCCACAAGATTGCCAAAGTCAAAATGCAGGTAGAGGAAATGATTGAGCGGACGGGATTGGTCAGTCACCGGCACAAGCGCATCAGCGAATTATCAAAAGGTTACCGGCAACGCGTGGGTCTGGCGCAGGCGATGTTGCACAACCCCGAAGTGTTGATCCTCGACGAACCGACGTCGGGCCTTGACCCGAACCAGATCGTTGAAATCCGTCAACTCATCAAAGACCTGGGTAAAGAGAAAACCGTCATCCTGAGTACGCACATCCTTGGCGAAGTTGAAGCTGTATGCGACAGAGCGATCATCATCAATAAAGGCAAGTTGGTGGCCAACGCTCCGGTGCAGGAATTGAAACAGCGTTTTTCAGGACAAAACATCGTCACCGTAGAGTTTTCTCAGAAGGTAGATGAAAGACAACTATCAGGCATACATCATGTCATTCAGGTGAAGCCGACCAATGAAAAATTAAAATGGCAATTGGTATCTGACCAGTCGCATGACATACGTGCAGACATCTTCAATTTTGCCGTAGCCAATCGCCTGACACTTTTGGAAATGCACCGCGAGCAACATACCGTCGAAGAAGTATTCCAACAACTCACCCAATAAAATTCAGCAAGCAACCAGTCAACATTATGTACTCCATTTTCAAAAAGGAAATCGGTCTGTTCTTTTCTTCGCTCATTGGCTACTTAGTCGTGGGTGTGTTTCTGATTATGCTGGGTTTGATGCTGTGGATATTTCCGGAGTTCAGTATTCTCGAAGGTAAATACGCCAACCTCGATGCGCTGTTCAGTATCAGTCCGATGGTGTTTATGTTTCTAATTCCGGCGGTGACGATGCGGAGTTTTGCCGAGGAAAAACAAAGCGGCACCATTGAACTGCTGGTGACCCGACCGATCAGTGATTTTCAAATTGTCCTGGGAAAATTTCTGGCGAGTCTGGTATTGGTCATTTTCGCACTGCTTCCAACTTTGTTGTACTACATCACGGTGTATCAGTTGGGCGCTCCGGCTGGCAACCTTGATAGCGGCGGTATAGCAGGGTCGTATATCGGCTTGATCTTTTTGGCGGCAGCGTTTGTGTCCATTGGTATTTTTTCCAGTTCGCTGACCAACAACCAGATCGTCTCTTTCATCCTGGCAGTGTTCATGTGTTTCATGGTCTATCTGTCGTTTGATTTTCTGAGCCGCCTTCCTGTCTTCTTTGGCAAAACGGACGACATCGTTCAAAGCCTGGGTATCGACTACCATTACAATTCCATCAGTCGGGGCGTTATTGATACCCGCGATGTCGTGTACTTTTTATCGGTCATCGCTGTTTTTCTGGGCGCTACTTTATTGACCCTGGGTAAACGCCGCTGGTAATCGTCAGGGCTGTCGGAATGATTTTTGCTAAACGTTTGCTTATCTAAAAAAAATATTGTGTGCCTTTTGGTTAAATTTTTGCAAACCGACAGAACATTCCTTTCTTTGCTCAGTTAAGAATCCATACATTGCGGAGAATTTCATACTTGGGAAAATTATTATGTTGTAATTCAATCTTTTTTAATCATCATGCCTATGAAGCATCTTGTACTCTTACCGATTGTTTTGTTCTTCTTTGCCCTCGCTACTTTGGATGCCCAATCCAATAGTAATCCCAAGAACATAATGGGTTTTTACCCAAACCCTGCCATTGACTACATTCAAATTCAGGACGACCAGGAAACGGTCGGACAGGTTTTTATCTTCAACATGACCGGACGAAAAGTGAAAGAGTTCGTTTATACGAAAGGAGAGAAATGCTATGTAGCCGACTTGCCCAAAGGCATGTACCTGTTGCAAATGCTGGATAAAAACCACCGCATTATCAGCACTCAAAAAATGGACAAGCGATAAATGCTTGTGTACACTATAAAAAAGAGGACGGCTACAAGCCGTCCTCTTTTTTTATGCCCCTGTGAAACTCTGCTTTAAAACAGTTTCTTAGAATTTCCGACAGAGCAATATGACTTTTTGCTGCGGGTAATGCGTCGTAGCAAAAAGATAAACATCACCGCCGTCGCGCAATCCCAAGCGCTGGCGAACAGTTTCAGGCGTGTCCGGGAAATTCCGTACGGCAATATTGGCCCGCAGGTCAGGCAGTGCATTTTGAACAGCCTTTCGATCGTACTTCAATACCTGCTCAATTTGAAATCCTCGACCAGGTACATTTTCCACGTGATCCGATGAAGTGTACAGATGTGTGTTGGCGTGTAATTTATTCAAACCAAAACGATGAGCAAAAATTTTGAATGCGCCCGCTTTCAGGATACCGGCATGAGGTTCGTAGAGAAAACGTAAAGGCGCGCTGTATTCCACTGACGCCGCTCGTTCTTCTGCGGGATGAAATGAAAATTCGTCAGGCGTACCGTTTTTATCTAATTGCGTTGCAACAATCGGACTTGCATCGGAAGGTGAATTTTGATCCGAAGCCTCCAGCCAGTACAGAACTTCTTTGCATTCGTTCTCCAGCGCAACGACCCATACTTTTTTGACACAAGCCAACTGGCGTATGGCCATTTGAATATCCAGCAGCGGCGCCGTTTTCAACAAGACTTCATTGGCTTTTTTCAGCAACCTGTCTTTCAGGGCCAATACATCGGGCGAACAATCTTCCAGTCGCATGACCCGACCGCCGGCATTGTCTCGCCGGGCAGGGTCAAGGTAAATGAGGTCTTGAGGTTGCGATAAATTTTCCAAAAATGCAGCAGATTCAGACAGCACAAAATTGACGTTGTGAATATTCAGTTGCTGAAAGTTGTGTGCAGCCGCAGCATGCAGGGCTGGATTTTGTTCCACATGCGTCACTTGCCTGAATTGCCTTGACCAGTAAAATACATCCACACCCAGTCCGCCGGTCAGGTCAGTCATTCGTTCGCCCTGGAACAACCCGGC
>JADZBJ010000166.1 GCA_020852155.1 Saprospiraceae bacterium
ACCATAATCCGTAGTCCGACGTCAAACTCAATTGATAAATGTCGGGATTGGTGTAAATGGTTGCTGATTTGTGCGCATCATCGGTCAACAGGCTGGCTGTTCCGTTGAGCATTTTCAGGCGTAAACCCACGCGAAATTTGCCCAGATCAGCCGCAACGCCGGCATACCATTCATTCCAGTTGAAAATCGTAGCCTGAGGCGCGATATTTAATGTTTGACCAATGTATTGCGCATTGCCATTCCAGATCAATTCAGGCAGTGTTTTAGGATATTGAATGCTGCCGCTCAGCCTGTTGGCATGCCCTAACGACAGATACAGTTTCTTGATTTTCAGGCCAAAAGAGAATGTTTCGATGCGCTGCTCAGCGAAAAAGTTGTTTTCCTGATCCAGTTTGGACAAAGCATTGGAGAAATCCACCTTTGTTTTATCGCCATCCTTGCTAAAAATGTCTTGATACGTAATATCGCCGGAGTGCGCCAGATCAAGGCCCAATCCGGGCAAACCAATGGCAATTTTTTTACCCTCCGGGAAAAAAGCAGGATTAAGCGACGAACTGTGCCACAAATCCGGCAGGGAATACATCATCAATTCCTGTTGGGCTGCGAGGTGACTTGAAACAAAACAAGCCACGAGTAATACGATTTTGGTCAGGTTATTCATGTAAGGTGTGGTTAAATTCCGGTCAATATGCGCTTGACCAACGCCGGGCCTTCATAAACAAGACCCGAATACACTTGAACGAGGTTTGCCCCTGCGCGTAATTTTTCCTGTGCAGCCGCAGCAGAATCAATGCCGCCGACGCCGATGATAACTGCATCAGGGCCAAGTTGTTGTCTGAGCAGGCGAATGACTTCTGTCGAACGAACTTGTAGCGGAGCGCCGCTCAGTCCGCCCATGCCGATGTCTGCAATGGTTTTTTCAGGCGTTTTCAGGCCTTCGCGACTGATGGTTGTGTTGGTTGCGATCACACCCGCAATACCTGTTTCACGCACAATGTCAACGATATCCGTGATCTGTTCCGTCGTCAGGTCAGGCGCTATTTTCAATAAAATGGGCTTGGGCGCCGACTTTTGGCGATTAGCGACCTGAAGATGATTGAGCAAGTTGGTCAAAGGCTCTTTTTCCTGCAAAGCCCTCAAATTCGGCGTATTGGGCGAACTCACATTGACCACAAAATAATCCACGTACGCATACAGTGCCTCAAAGCATTTGACATAATCCTCATCGGCTTTTTCGTTCGGGGTGACTTTGTTTTTGCCAATATTTCCGCCGATGATGACGCCATTTGGCGCGCCTTCGCGCTGTAAATCGCGCAGTCGGCCGACGAGCGCTTCCAGTCCGGCATTGTTAAAACCCATTCGATTAATCAATGCATTGTCGGCAGGCAGGCGAAACAGTCGCGGTTGCGGATTGCCGTCTTGCGCTACCGGCGTAACAGTACCCACTTCAATAAAACCGAAACCCAGCGCCGACAGGGCGCGAATATGTTTGCCGTCTTTGTCAAATCCGGCAGCAAGCCCGACGCGATTCGGAAAACGAAGTCCCATAACCGTTGTCGCGTGCCGGTCGGATTTGTCGCAGTACCAATGTTCCAGCACGGAGCGGCCCACTGCTGTGGCCATCTCCAGGAGGGACATGGTCAGGCGGTGTGCCCGTTCGGGGGAGATTTTAAACAGTATTGGTTTGAAAAAAGAATACACAGCAGATCAGGATTTATTGTCAATCCAAAGTGGTTTTGAATGACTCGCGTCTGTAAATCATTGAAATCACTTAAATCAGGGTGTGACGCTTACCAGAAACTTGTTCTTCTTGCCGTTTTCGACCATGATATATTTTCCGTGCAGCAAATTTTCTGTTGAAATCAGCGCATTTAAATCCGTGATTCTCAATTTATTGACTGAAATCGCATTGCCTTGCATGGCCTTTTTGGCCTCGGTGCGGCTGGGTAAAATGTCGGTATGTACGCTCAGCAAATCCAGGATATTGACACCGGCCTTCAATAAAGAGGCGTCAACTTCCGGCGACGGTATTTCCTCCGCCACTTCTGACAGGGTTTGAGCGTTCAGGCTGCGCAAGGTTTCTGCATCGGCCTTCGGATCAAACAGCAGTTTGGAAACCGCCTCAACATTTTCAAACGCTGCATCGCCGTGGATACGCCGGGTCATTTCCTCCGCAAAAATGCGTTTGGCCTTTTGCGGATTATCGCCTTCCAGCGCCATGATTTCCTCATGACTTTTCAGGGAAAAATACCTCAAAAACTTGGGCAGGTCGCGGTCGTCGGCATTTAACCAAAACTGGAAAAAACGGTAAGGCGTTGTCAGGGAGGCATCTAACCAGATATTGCCAGTCGAACTTTTTCCGAACTTGGTGCCATCGGCTTTAGTCAACAGCGGCGTCGTCACGGCATACACCTTGGCGTCGTCAATTTTACGGTTGAGTTCCACGCCGGAAGTGATATTGCCGTACTGGTCGCTGCCGCCCATCTGGACGGTAACGCCCTGATTGCGGCGCAAAATAACAGCGTCGTACCCTTGCAACAACTGATAACTGAACTCCGTAAACGAAATGCCCGTTTCAGATTCAATGCGGCGTTTGACGCTTTCTTTTGACATCATATAATTGACGGTCAAGTACTTGCCTACGTCGCGAAGAAAATCCACGACGCTCATGCCGCTATAAAAATCCAGGTTGTTGACCAACAGTGCGTGGTTGGGCGATGCCGGATCAAAGTCAAGCAGTGTTTTCACTTGCGCTACCTGATGCGCGAGGTTATGATCAAGTACGTCAAAACTTTTTAAGTCGCGTTCCTTGTCTTTGCCGCTGGGGTCGCCAATACGGCCGGTTGCGCCGCCCATTAAAACAACAGGTTGGTGCCCTGCCCGCTGAAGCAATTTGAGCAACATGATTTGTACATAGTTGCCAATGGTCAACGACGGCGCTGTCGGGTCAAAACCGATATACGCACGTACAATTCCTTGATTAAAATGTTCCTTTACGCCCGGCGTCAGGTCATGAATGAGGCCGCGCCATTCCAGTTCGGAGATAAAATCAGACACGATAGTGGTGGTAAGTATTTGAGTGAGTGTTCAGGGCCAGTGCAGAAAAAATGCCTTGAACTCCGCAAAAGTATGATTTCTGTCAAAAATGCCCTTGTTTTAGCAGCGATAGAAAATGAAACATGCCATGATAAAATACAAACAGATCAGAGGTTGTTTAAATTTCACTGCTGGATTCAAAAAGAGCAGATTTTGGCGATAGCCGAACCTTGTTTTTCGGGGTGAAGCGGGGGGCAGCCCGAAAAACAAGGGATGGAAGGCGGCAAAAGATGCCTTTATGAGCCAGTGAGTGAATTTTAAACAACCTCTCAGCCGCCACTCTGTTATTTTCGCGCATTATTTTCAGTAACAGCAACAGGATGACGACCGATAAAGAACCGATTGTGCCTTCAGACCACAACAATGAACCCGCTACGCCTGCCGAAATACCTTTTTCGGAAGCCAGCGTCAGCCATCGGCATGATGATGTATTTGATATAAAAACACCAGACCATATCACCGATGTGCGTTGGCGCGACGGCGCTTATGAATTTACCTGTCGAAATGGAATTGCCCTGCGGATTCAGGTGCTCAGCCCCGGAATCGTCAGGCTTCGCTACGCACAGGAAAGCATCTTTCCGGCTGATTTTTCCTATGCGATCAATCCTGAATTTACCCCGGAGAAAGTCAGTGTCCGTCTGGATGAAAACGATAATGAATACCTGCTGGTTTCAGAACTGTTGCAGGTAGTTGTAGCCAAGGCCGACCTCAAAGTGAAATTCTACGACCTGGACGATCGTGTCATTTGTGAAGATGAAGGCGGTTTTGCGGCTCGCCGGACCATCATGAAAGGCTGGTGCGATTTGTCTGTTGAACATAAATGCACTAAAAAATTTTCCTTCTACGGTCTGGGAGACAAAACCTGCGGAAGCGATCTGACCGGGCATACTTTTGAAAACTGGTGTACAGACTCGTATGGCTTCGGCCGCGGGTCCGACCCGTTGTATCGGGCCATACCATTTTATTATGCCCTTCATCAACAGTTGGCTTACGGTATTTTTCTGGATAATCCGTTTCGTTCAAGGTTCGATTTTAACTCAAATGAAAATGGCGCTACCCGTTTTTCAGTGGATGGCGGCGAAATGA
Organism: Saprospiraceae bacterium; assembly: GCA_020852155.1. Classification (GTDB taxonomy): domain Bacteria; phylum Bacteroidota; class Bacteroidia; order Chitinophagales; family Saprospiraceae; genus M3007. The sequence continues at coordinate 4,183 of JADZBJ010000166.1, forward strand.
ATTATTATTTCATTTATGGCCCTGAAATGCTGGATGTCGCGCGCGCCTATGCCCGTTTAACGGGTGTGCATGAACTGCCGCCCATGTGGGCATTGGGTTACCATCAATGCCGTTGGAGTTATTACCCTGAATCTGTTGTGCGCGATCTGGCGAATCGTTTTCGCAAGGAAAATATCCCGTGCGATGCCATTTATCTCGACATTGATTACATGGATGGTTATCGCTGTTTTACCTGGAATGAGCAGCATTTTCCCAGCCCGAAACAATTGGTCGCCGATTTAAAAGCCCAATATTTTCAAACGGTGGTGATGATTGATCCGGGCATCAAAGACGACCCTGATTATCATGTTTTTAAAGAAGGCATCGAAAACGAAATGTTCCTGAAAACGGCCGATGGCGACATTGCCAAAGCGCCTGTTTGGCCGGGGTTCTGTGCATTTCCTGACTTTACAAGCGCCAAAGTGCGTGAGTGGTGGGGGAACCTGTACCACGATATGTACGATAATCTGGGTGTTGCCGGTTTTTGGAATGACATGAACGAGCCAGCGGTATTTCACGTCAATCACAAAACGTTGCCTGACCATGTCGTACACCACTATGAAGGTCACGGCGGCAGCCACCGAAAGGCCCACAATATTTACGGCCAGCAAATGAGCCGTGCTTCCTGGGAGGGTTATCGCCAGTTGCAGCCGCAAAAACGGCCATATCTGCTGACGCGTGCTACATTCTCCGGCGGGCAACGTTACTCTGCCGTCTGGACGGGCGATAATGGTTCGGATTGGGAACAACTTCAGATCGCCAATATTCAATGCCAGCGCCTGGCGGTGTCCGGTTTCTCGTTCTGCGGTACGGACATCGGTGGCTTCACAGGCTGCGAAGACGGTGAATTATTTGTTCGCTGGCTTCAACTGGCGGTATTTCATCCGCTCATGCGCACGCACAGCAAGGGCATTCACGTGGCTGGCGACGGGCTGGAAATTCAGCACGACGGTGAAGCCGATGAAAATGCCGACGGTTCCACTGAATTTTTAAGTTCGCACCTGATGAAAAGTCAGGAGCCCTGGAGTTTTGGCGCCAAGTGGACTGATCTGGCCCGGAAAGCCATCGAGTTGCGGTATTGTATGCTTCCTTCGCTGTATACCGCTATGTGGCTACATTCGCTGGATGGCACGCCTGTTCTGCGCCACATGATCTTTGCTGATGCTAACTAACCCAAATACAGGGACCACGAGCGCGATTTTTTGTTTGGCGAGCATTTGTTAGTCAGTCCGGTGATTCAGTCAAAAGTTCAGCGCCAGGGTGTGCTGTTGCCCAAGGGAACGTGGTACTATTTCTGGACTGGTCAGCCGGTTTCGGGCGATGTATTTATCAATGTAATGCCTGATCAAATCCCGTTTTTCGTTCGCGAAGGCGCGGTGCTGCCGGTTTATCCCATCCGCCAGAGCACAACCGAGCGTCCTGTTGATGAACTAACCCTATATGTGTATTATAAAAATGGCACAGAAACGAGTCATCTGTACGAAGATGCCGGCGAGGGATACGGTTATACCGAAGGCGATTTCAGCCTGAAAGTTTTTGAAACGCAAGGGAAGGGCGACTCTTTTACACTTCAGCAGCGAAAAGAAGGAGCATACCAGCCGGAATATCGCAGGGTAAAAGTCTATCTGGTTGGCTTTCCGGCATTTGTGGGACATTGTTCCGTGGATGGAAGGGAAATGCCCATCAAGGAAATTCGCCTGCGTGACCGATCGCTCTATACTGTCACAATTCAGGATGGTTTTAGCACCATTATCTGGACTGCTCAGGGGGGATAATCCGAATGCTGTTCAGGTAAACTGGCAACAACGGACTGTCATTGGCGTCATGCGGAACTGATGCAATACGGTCTATTACATCCAGGCCTTTCTCTACTTTGCCGAATACAGCCACTTTGTTGTGCAATTGCGGTGCTCCACCGGATTGCACATAAAGTTGCATTTCTTGTTCAGTAAGCACGATATGCTGCTGTTTGGCCCAGGTTTCAATTTCCGGTTTTGTCCATTTTTTGCCATGAATGATAAAAAAACGCGGGCCTGCAACGTGCTGTTCATTATCCATGACAGCCACCGCTCCGCTCAATGGCAAATGTGCTGTCGGCGTATTTTTCAGGGGGATTTGAATGCGTTGTTGCGCCTGACATTCGATCAGGACATCTTGCACGACACGTGTCCATAATACCTGATCGAACAAGCCCTGCCGACAATATTCAAGGAAAGCAGCATTTTGTTCAGGCGTATCCTGGTATAGCCTAACAGTCATGTCGCCTGCCGAGGTACTTAGTTCAAATACCGGATACGATGGATGGCAAGATGACAGCCAAATAATAATGATGAATGCACGAGTAAACGAGTTAATACGGCACATAGCAAATGTGATTCGTTTGAATTCCCGAACACGCTATAAAGAAAAAGACAGGCCTGTCTGGAGATATCCGGACAGGCCTGTGAAATTATATTTATTTCTGTGAAGTGCGATTAGTATTTGCGCTTCGTCTTTTTGCCACGCTTTTTGAAGGTGTTGCCATCTTCGTCGTTGCCGATTGGGTTACCTGTACGCGTCATAGCGCAGCGGAAACCAACTGTTTTGCTGGATTTGTCTTGTTCCAGGTAACGGCGAGTGCCTGGCGAGAGCCAGAACGCGCGATCTGCCCATGAACCACCTTTAATAACGCGAGCCTTATCGCTGATCAGGGTGCTGATACCGTAGCGGTATTCAACTTCTGATTCTTTGTCGCCGTCGAGGTAGTTATATACTTCAGGGCGCTTGTAGTTGTCGCGGAGGGCTGTAGACGTTGTGTCCATCAGTTCATAGATCAAGTGGCCAAGGCTGTCTTTTTGAACCGGGGTACCAGTTTCAGGGTCAATCTTCTTGGTCATGAAGATATTACCACGATATGGGTTAAGTTCCTGGTTATCCACGTCGGCCAGGTCTGTGCTGGTCATAGGACGGAACAGGTCGGCAGTCCATTCGTTGACGTTACCGGCCATGTTATACAGACCGTAGTCGTTTGGCCAGTTGTCGCGAACGCGAGAAGGGAAGAACGATTTATCGTTCAGGGCGCCGGCCATACCACCATAGTCACCACCGCTACGCTTGAAGTTAGCGAGCATTTTACCCTGGTACTTGTTACGCTTTTGGTAGCGTACGGTATTGCCGTCCCATGGGTAAATACGACGGTCGGTAATCAACTCGTCTTTGCTGGTGGCCTGATTGCCGAGCAGCGAAGAGGAAGCGTATTCCCATTCTGCTTCTGTTGGGAGGCGATAGGCTGGCAACAGAATACCGTCTTCGAAGCGTACTTTACGTTCGCCGCCGGTACGGATGTCTTTGAGGTTTTTACGAGCAGTAGGCTCATACTGACCAACGAGGTAGGCTTCAGTATTGAAGTTACTTTCGTTCTTTTGGTCTGGTGTCAGTTCGATGATACCCTTTTCAACGAGGATCATTTCGTTAACACGGTCTGTACGCCATTTGCAGAATTCATTGGCTTGGTCCCAGCTAACGCCGACTACGGGATACTCATCGTAAGCAGGGTGGCGGAAATAGGTTTCAACCATTGGTTCGTTGAAAGCCAATTCTTCACGCCATACCAGTGTGTCGGGGAGTGCGCGACGCCATACTTCCGGGTAAGTTTCTCCGTAAGTGTTTTTAATCCAAAACAGATACTGGCGATAGTCAATATTGGCAATTTCAGTTTCATCCATATAGAATGAGCTGACGGTTACGCGGCGAGCCACGTTATTCCATTCATAGGTGACGTCTTGATCCGTCAGACCCATAGTGAAGGTACCACCTTCGATGAGTACCAGGTTAGGGCCGGTTTCCTGGCCATCGTAGTCCAGTTTTTCAAAGCCGCCCCACTTTTGGTCGTTGTATTTCCAGCCTGTGGTGTCGGAACGCTCTGATTTGCGTCCGCAGTTGGCCAGGAGAAACACTAGCAGCAGCAAGCCTAAACCGTTAATGAGTGTTTTCTTCATTGTATCAGATACCGTGTTAAAAAATTGAGTGGCAAAAGTAGAAAAATCCATGTTTCGAGTGTTGCTACCGATTTAAACTTTAACGAAACTGGAAAAAATCATTGGAACATTCGGGTGCAATCATTGATGTCAATTTTGCGTTTGCCCGGTTTTTTATCAAAAAGTAGGCCGAAAGTTAACTCAAATGTGGCTCCTGCCTGATTTGACAATCCTGAAATTGTTAAATCATAACTGACGCCAAATTTGTAAATTCCTTCCCGAAATCCTGCTAAAAGGATCATCGAATCGGAATTTCGGAGTGTATTCCTGTGCCAAAGACCAGCAAAGATAGAACCAACACTGGCATATGCACCAATATTGATTTGCCTGTAAGGGCCTTGTGACAATATCAGGAAATTCGGTGAGATAAACGAGGGAGGCTGATGTTTATTGCCTTTATTAAAAACCCATTCTGTTCCGCCATGCACAGCGTATCGAATCGGAAGCCCTCTGGTGATGTTATCATTGATGAGTAAAATGGACTCTTTGGGGGTGTTCAAGTGCTTGAGTCCGACACCGAGATAGAACTTTTCACTCAGCAGCAGCAAACCTGCTGATACATCCAGTCGAGTTCGGCTGGTGGCATCCGGCCGGGTTTCATCCGTCGGCAGACTGATGCCATAGGTTGCATCAATTTGATCCGGGAAGACAAGTTTGTTCCAATCCAGATTGGTCTGATACATGCCGCCTTCGGCGCCGAGTTTGATGCCCAGTTGGTCATTAATCTGCAAACGATAAGCGTATATTGCCGAAAAACGGGTCGTTTGATAAATGCCGTTGCCAGCATTATCGCCTTCAAAATGAAAGCCAATACCGCTGTTCAGGCGCTGGAACTGCTGTTCATAAAATGCCGCATAAGTACGATAGGCGGCATTAAAGCCCGTCCATTGATGCCGATAAGCGCCACCTATTCTGGGGGCATGCGCGCTGCCTGCAAATGCAGGGTTGATCTGCAATGGCATGGCATAAAATTGTGAGAATATCGGATCCTGCGACCACAGCGTTGAGGTCCAAAACGCCGCTACAATCAGGCAAAAGGTACATTTCATGGAGCAATCAGACTGTCGTTAGGGCATTGCGCTTGCCAAAGGAACGACGGCCGGGCATACAATACTGTACTTTTACCTGATTTTATTTGGCTACCGTTGGACAAATGGGACAGGAATTCAATTTTTGCAAACGCTGAAAGCCCTCCAGTCGTCAGGACTTTTGGCCTTTAACCCTGCGTAATATAGAGTTCAAGGCTCTGAATGCGGTTCTCCTGTTCACGAATGATGGAATTGACAATATCGCTAATGCTCAATAATCCGCAGACGCGGTCATGATCCATCACCGGCAGGTGCCGAATGCGCCTTTCAGACATGATTTGCATGCAATCATCAATGTTTTGCCGCAGGGTTACAGTGTAAACTCCCGGCGTCATGACTTCTGCAACGGGTGTACTTTTGGCTTTCCGGCCCTGAATGATACCTTTTCGGGCGTAGTCTCGTTCTGAAAAAATGCCGACCAGCACTTGATTTTCCAGGACAGGGACAGCGCCGATGTTATGCCTCGACATAAGTTCCAGCGCTTCAATGACCATTTGATCAGGGCTGATGGAATAAACGACATTTTGGGGCTTCGATTCCAATAATTGTTTTACAGTAATCATAAAATGGTCATGTTATATTTTTAGAATGATGGATAAAGTTAGGTAATAGTTTAATAGTTGTGTATTTTTTGGTATAAAAAAATCCGGGCATCTTAAAAAGACGCCCGGATTTTTATAAAAAAGTGCAAAAACGCTGGTTAGAAAGCCCAGATGGCCTAGAATTTCATACCAAGTGTCAGGAGTAACTCGCTGTAAACATTGTCTGTGCTGGCTTGTGGGCCTCCTGCATATTTTTGAATGGAGCCTGTACCGGTATAGCGCCTCCAACCCAAATCAAGGTAGTAGGCATTGTGTCGAACTCCTGCACCGGCGGAGTATGACATGTTATAACCCGAAGCAGAAGCGCCGGGCTTTTCCAGCATGTTTACGCCTGCGCGCAACCTGAATTTTGAAATGGCTGCTTCGCCACCCAACCGGATGTTTACAGCCTGGCGGTACAATTTGGCGATTTCGCCATTGATGACTCGTTCGGCGGCTTCATTTTCAGTACTGGCTATATCGGCTGTGAAGTTGTAGGCGCTCGCGCCGTAATCCACTAATTCAACATCTGCGCTGAGGAAGCCGATTTTCTTGATGACTACGGCTGCACTGCCAATGGCTCGCCATGGCGTTATGAGGCGATAGTCAGATGTGCCTTCCGGTGAATTTTGCGGATCGCCCACCACTGTGGCATCTCCGGGTATGGTGTACGAGTAAGCGAGTGTATTGCTGTAACGGTCGGTCAATCCCAGTCGGGTCGGCGTGTGTACGGCAACGCCCAGACGAAGCGCTTGTGTAACCTTATATTGAACACCCAGTTTCAGGTTGATACCGAAGCCTTCGGTTTTCAATTTTTCAGTTGCAGTGAGGTCATCAAAGAAAGGCACCGCGCCGGTTTCGTCTTTTTCACGGTATTCGCTTTCCTGTGTGTATGACACCCAGGGTACGCCCAGTGTCGCGCCGATCATGAGTTTTTCATCGTAATTTCCGGCGACAGAAAATACCATTTCGGTATATCGGCCGGAGTTAAATACCGTTTGTTCATGCTTGATGACGGCTTGTTCAGCGCCAGCAAAATCATAGGACAGGCCGGAGCAAGTATCACACTCATAATAGAAAGCATTGGCGTCCCAGGCTAATCGAGCGCCAAACGGGTCGAGGTTGTCCTGATTGCCGCCCTTGGCAAATTCGCTCTGTACCTCATTGAAGTAACCCGTCATCAATGAGCCGGCTGCATTGCCCTGATAATATCCTGTTGCATTGTAACTGGCCTGGCGGTTTACGCCGATACCGACGTTGAATGTTTTCCACTTGCTTTTGTAAGGCTGCGTGTTAAACACAATGCCGAGATTGTCAAATCCGAATGCGCTGCGCGTATCGTTCAATACAGCGCCGTTGAGGTTGGCGTCGGTATTGGCAAATCGCAGCGACGGCGTGAGGGTAAATTCATCGCTTCTGAATTGAGCCAACCCGGCAGGGTTCTGGCTCAGTGCGCCAAAATCAGCGCCCAATGCACCGAAGGCGCCGCCAGCGCCCATATAACGGGCCGTTCCGCTGGGTTGTAAATATGCGTATCGAAGTACCTCGGAAGCAGTTTGCGCATTCAGTTGGATGAAGGCAAAAAAGGTCAGAATGGGCAAAAAAAGATGCCGTTTCATAGCAGATTGTATAATTAAAGTGATGTGAGGGCAATAAAAAACGAGCGGAAAGAGGCGACATCACCAGTCTCCGCCCGTTTTTTTCATGGTTATAATTCCAGTCAGATTATTGGGCTATTTAGCCGCGTCCACCGCGACCGCCGCCAGAGTTTTTGCTGCCGCCGGAGTCGTTGCTGCGACTGCCGCCGGAATTACCGCCGCTGCTGCGGCTGCTTCCACCGGAATCATTGCTGCGACTGCGACTTGGCGCTTCGTATGAGCGGTTATTATCGTTGCGGCTTGGGCGCGTTTCTTCACGGCGGGATTCCTCACGACGAGCCGGGCGCGTTTCTTCACGGCGGCTTGGGCGTGTTTCCTCGCTGCGGCTCGGACGAGTTTCCTCGTTGCGGCTTGGACGCGTTTCTTCACGACGACTCGGACGAGTTTCCTCATTGCGGCTTGGTCGTGATTCGTCATTACGGCTCGGACGCGTTTCTTCCGTTCTGCCCGGGCGTGGCGCTTCGCGATCAGGGCGTGTTTCTTCGTTGGTGCGGCCGGGGCGAGAAGTTGGATTTTCTGCCGGAGTGCGACCGTTTTCGCGGGTATTGACGCTGCCGCCCCTGTTGGGGTTGCTGGTCGCCTCGCCGCGGGTACGACCATTTGTATTGCCACGATCTTCAGCCGCAGGATTGTCGTTCGGGCGGCTTGTTCCGCGACCACGCATTTCAATCGTTGGAACATCTTTGTTGGCAGTTGTCAAGCGACCGCTACCACCAGCGATGCGAGCATAGCCTGGATTCACTGTCGTGCCGCCACGGCGAATACCTGTATATGTTTTGGGTTGGTATCCACCATTGTTGTAACCGCCGCCATTGTGGTTATTTTCGTTCCAGCCATAATAGTTATGGTGGTGAACGCCGTAGTAAGGGTTATAACCGTTCCAAGTCCAGTACGGGTCGTAATAGTAGTTGTTGAATACCCACGGGTTATACCAAGGGTCGCGGCAACTACCCCAGCTGTAGCCAACATTCCAGCCAGACCAACTGTTCCAGCCTGCGTTCCAGCCCGGGCCCCAGCCGCCGTCCCAGTAACTGTGACGATGCCAGCGGCGCCAGCGACGGTATTCCCAGTAATCGTTATAACCGTAAGTGTAAATGGTGGTACCCGGCAAGAAATATGGGTCGTAGTACCACAGATCAACAAAGAAAGGATCGTAATAGTCAATGGCACGCGCCGGGCGGTGGAAACGTCGGATACGAGATGAATATTCATAAGCGTATTCATCGTCATCTTCGGAGTAACCTTCGTCGCCATTATCGTCGTGGCGGCGTGTCATATTATCTGAAGGTGTGTAATTGTCTTCGACGATAACCGTTTGAACGGCATCAGTGGAAGGGTCGTAATAGAGGTCATCCTGGGCCTGAACGAAAGTCGAAACCATCAGGAAGAAAAAGGCCATAAGGCCGAAGCTGAAAAATTTATGTTGTGAACCCATGGTAAAGTGATTTTGAAAGTCCAGCATGATTGCGTTGTACTGTTACGGGGTCAAAAGTATTATCTTTGCCCGCTTTTTTTGGTTAAGGGCACTTTAAAGGCGATTCCTGTGTTGGTTAAAGTTCGCAAAAACGACTTTCACTTTAGTTAAAATTTAAATTTGTGAACCGGTTTCGGGGTTGAATTTTCAGAAAGTTTCATTGATCTGTCAAGTTTTCATTGGAGCGCACGAATTTGACCATTAAAAAAGTCACAAGTAACATTAGGTTTACGATTTAACCCGCTTTTAACCAAACAAGCGATTTTCACACCTTTTGATGGATTTTCAATAACCTGTTTATAATGGCAAAAGAGATTACACCACGTTCGGAAGACTATTCTCAGTGGTACCTGGATATTGTTCAAAAAGCACGACTGGCCGACAACTCGCCGGTGAGGGGCTGCATGGTGATCAAACCGCATGGATTCGGTATTTGGGAGCGCATGCGTGATGCCCTGGATGCGATGTTTAAGGAAACCGGACACGTGAATGCGTATTTCCCGTTGTTCGTACCCAAAAGCCTTTTTGAAGCCGAAGAGAAAAATGCTGAAGGCTTCGCTAAAGAGTGCGCTGTCGTGACGCACTATCGCCTGAAAAATGACCCGTCCAGGCCCGGCAAACTCATGGTGGACCCGGAAGCTAAACTGGAGGAAGAACTGGTGGTTCGTCCAACATCGGAAGCCATTATCTGGAATACCTATCGCGACTGGATTCAAAGCTACCGCGACCTGCCCATTCTCATCAACCAGTGGGCCAATGTGGTGCGTTGGGAAATGCGTACACGTCCGTTCCTGCGTACCGCCGAGTTTCTGTGGCAGGAAGGACACACGGCACACGCCAGTGCAGAAGAGGCTGTCGCCGAAACGCGCCAGATGCTGGATGTTTATGCGCGCTTCGCCGAAGAGTGGATGGCTATGCCAGTTATTAAAGGCGTAAAAACGGAAAACGAGCGATTTGCCGGCGCTGATGATACCTATACTATTGAGGCGTTGATGCAAGATGGCAAAGCGTTGCAGGCGGGCACATCGCACTTCCTCGGCCAGAACTTTGCCAAGGCGTTTAATGTGCAATTCCTGAACAAGGAAAATCAACAAGAGTACGTTTGGGCAACTTCGTGGGGCGTTTCTACCCGACTGATTGGCGGTATGATCATGACGCA
>JADZBJ010000167.1 GCA_020852155.1 Saprospiraceae bacterium
CCACAGTAATATCAAAAATGAGTGATTTTTCAGCCGTAAACAACGCGCATCCACAATACATCGAGAGCCTGTACCGCTCCTGGCAAACTGATCCACAATCGGTAGAATCTGACTGGCAGGCATTTTTTAAAGGTTTTGATTTTGCAGCCTCTTCCGTCAATGGTCAAGGCGCGGCTTCAGGCGATGGTTCAGGCCTGAGTGCAGATCAATTGAAGGCCGAATTCGGCGTCATGGGCCTCATTCACGGCTATCGCGACCGAGGACATACGCTTTCCACCACCAACCCGCTGAAACCGCGTAAAAACCGCCATCCACGCCTCGATCTGGAGGATTATGGCCTCACTTCGGCCCACCTCGATCAGCGTTTTGCAGCGGGTGTTGAGTTGGGTATGCCCAATGCCACCCTGCGTGAAATCGTTGATCGCCTGCAAAAAATCTATTGCGGCAACATCGGCTACGAAACAACCCACGTATTCATCAAGGAACGCCGCGAATGGCTGCGTAACAAGATCGAATCAAGGCCCATTACAGCCGATTACGGGTTTCCGTTGGACAAGAAAAAACGCATCCTCGAAAAACTGAACGGCGCGGTTGGCTTTGAGCAATTCCTGGCCACCAAATTCGTCGGTCAGAAACGCTTTGGTCTCGAAGGTGGCGAATCCACGATACCCGCCCTCGACGCCATGATTAATGTCGGCGCTGCCGGCGAAACACCCGTCGAAGAAGTCGTTATCGGTATGGCGCACCGCGGCCGCCTGAACGTGCTTTGCAACATCGTTGGCAAAACCTACGAACAGATTTTCAGCGCTTTTGAAGATAAAAGCATCCCGGATCAAAGTTATGGCTCCGGCGACGTGAAATACCACCAGGGATATTCCTCGCAGGTGGCGGCCGCCAACGGCAAATCGCTTTATGTCAAATTGCTGCCCAATCCGAGCCATCTCGAGGCCGTTAATCCGGTTGTAGAGGGCTTTTCTCGTGCAAAACTGGATATTCTCTACAACGGCATTTACGACCGTGTCATGCCGATCCTGATTCACGGCGATGCAGCCGTCGCTGGGCAAGGCATTGTCTATGAAGTTTCTCAAATGATGAGCCTGGCCGGATATAATGTCGGCGGCACTTTACACCTGGTCATCAACAACCAGATCGGTTTTACCACAGCCTGGGAAGACGCCCGTTCTTCCACGTATTGTACTTCGATTGCAGAAGCCATTCAGGCGCCTGTTTTCCACGTCAATGGCGACGATGTAGAGGCTGTTGTGTTTGCTGCCGAACTGGCCGCTGAATACCGTCAAAAATTCAATACCGACGTATTCATTGACCTGGTTTGCTACCGCAAAAACGGCCACAATGAAAGCGACGAACCTCGTTTTACCAGCCCCGGCCTTTGGAAAATTATCGAAAAGAAGCACGATCCACGGAAAGTATATTCTGATCTCCTGATCTCGCGCGGTGACGTGGACGAGGCCCTGGCCCTGAACATGGAAGCCTCTTTCAAGGCTGATTTGCAGGCAAGGCTCGATGAAGTCCGCCAAAAGCCGCTGAAGTACACTTATCAGGAGCCTGAGCAAGCCTGGCGTTCGCTGCGCAAAACTGCCGACGATGCCGATTTCCAGTCCAGCCCGGAAACGGGTATCTCGCGCAAGGAAATTGACCTTCTGCTCAATCACCTGACGACTTTCCCGAAAGGCTTCACACCGCTTTCGCAGGTGACGACGATTAACGATGCCAAAAAACAACTGATCGCCGCTGGCAAAATTGACTGGGCACTGGGCGAATTGCTGGCCTACGGTTCGATACTGCTCGATGGAAAAGACGTGCGCATGAGCGGTCAGGATGTGCGTCGTGGCACTTTCAGCCACCGTCACGCCTATATCGTTGACGCCGAGAATGACAACGGCGTAAACCGCCTGGATGGCATCGCTGCCAAACAGGGCAAAATGCGCATTTACAACTCCCTGCTGTCTGAATATGCTGTGCTGGGCTTTGAATACGGCTACTCGCTCGCCACGCCGGATGCCCTGGTGATCTGGGAGGCGCAGTTTGGCGATTTTGTCAACGGAGCGAGCACGATCATTGACCAGTTTATCTATGCCGGTGAAAGCAAATGGGGCCGTATGAGCGGCTTGGTTATGCTGTTGCCGCACGGATACGAAGGACAAGGCCCGGAACACTCATCAGCGCGCATGGAACGTTTCCTGCAAGGCTGTGCCGAGAATAACGTTACGGTGGCCAATATCACTTCCGCCAGCAACTTCTTCCACTTGATGCGCCGCCAGTTGACGCGCCCGTTCAGAAAGCCTTTGATCGTGATGTCGCCAAAATCAACCCTGCGCGCGCCGTTCAACATGGGCGAAATTTCAGAAATAGAAACAGGCACACGTTTCCGTGAAATCATTGACGATGCAACGGTCAATGCCAAAAAAGTCAATCGCGTACTGGTTTGTACGGGCAAAGTCTATTACGACCTGTTGAAACGCCAGCAAGATGAAAAGCGCACGGATGTAGCCATCGTTCGCCTGGAGCAGATTTATCCGTTCCCTAAACAGCAATTCGAGGCCATTTTGAAAAAATACGGTAAAGCAGAACTGTTCTGGGTACAGGAAGAGCCGCAAAATATGGGCGCCTGGAGTTATCTGGCGACCAATCACTCGGAATATGGCTGGCGCTGTATCGGTCGTCCGGCAGCCGCTTCTCCGGCGACGGGTTTCCCCAAAAAGCACGAAAAGGAGCAGGC
>JADZBJ010000168.1 GCA_020852155.1 Saprospiraceae bacterium
ATCATGACGCACTCCGACGACGACGGCCTGGTGCTGCCGCCCAAACTGGCGGCTACTCAAGTGGTGATTGTTCCGATTCCAAAGCCGTCGGAGGAACTGACTGTTGCCGCTGAAAAAATTGCTACAGCACTTCGCGCCAAGGGTGTCCGCGTCAAGATTGACAATGACGATCAAAACCGTCCGGGCTTCAAGTTTGCCGAATATGAAATGATCGGTATTCCGGTTCGCCTCGGACTGGGTCAGCGCGACCTGGCCGCCGGTCAGGTTGAGGTTGCTCGCCGCGATACGAAAGAAAAGTCAAATGTTCCGCTTGACAACATCGCAGAACATGTGGCACAGTTGCTGGATGATATTCAGTCGGGCTTGTTCGAGCGCGCCAAAGCCTACCGCGATGCGCACATCACAAAGGTGGATAGTTGGGAAGAATTTGAAAAAACACTCGAAGAAAAGGGTGGTTTTATCTACGCTCACTGGGACGGGACAACCGAAACAGAAGAGGAAATCAAAACCCGTACGAAGGCTACCATCCGTTGCCTGCCAATTGGCTGGCCCGACGAAGCAGGCCAGTGTGTGCTGACAGGCAAACCCAGCCAGCGCCGTGTGTTGTTCGCAAAAGCGTACTAAGGGAAAAAGGATACGAAATTTCAAGCATAAAATAAAAGCGCCACAGGGAGTTGATTCCGCTGTGGCGCTTTCATTTATGGCCTTTTCTGGTGCGTTTCAGGATAAAAGTCCTAAAAACCCTCCTGTCTCGACCGTTTAACGTGTGCCCAAATTTTATCAATACTTACTGTATCATGACTTCGTAAGGCAGTCGCGCCTGAATGCCTTTGGCCTTACGGAAATCCATGAGTGATTTGTACATCGGGTACATATCGCCGAGTTCCTGGCGCATGAGCCACGCTTTGATGCTGTCGTCGCGGTCTTTCTTTTTGGAAAACTGGTCAATGAACTGCTCAATGCCCGTTTTGGTGCGCGGGAATTCGGTTGTGCGGTATTTCTCCAGATTAGCCAGTTTGGCCGCCGAAGCAATTGCGCGTTTCAGGTCGCCAATTTCATCAACCAGACCAATTTCCTTAGCGCGTTGGCCAGTCCAGACACGACCTTGTGCGATTTCATGAACCTGGTCGCGGGTTTTCTTGCGGCCTGTGGCGACCTTGTTGAGGAAGTCTTCGTACGTGTTTTCGATGCGTGCCTGAATCAGCGCGTCTTCTTCTTTTGAAAATCCGATACCCGGATTGCCGAAAGCCGAGAAGCGGCCTGTGCGCACGGTGTCGTGCGTAATACCAAGGTTGTCACGCATGGTTCGAGACAAATCAGGAATCAACCCGAACACACCGATAGAGCCGGTGATGGTATTGGCCTGTGCGAAAATGCTATCTGCTGAGCAGGAAATATAATATCCGCCAGACGCCGCAACATCGCCCATACTGACGACTACGGGCTTGCCGGCGGCCCTGCAAAGTTGCACTTCGCGCAGAATGATATCGCTGGCCAGTACGCTGCCGCCGGGCGAGTTGACGCGCAAAACGACGGCTTTTACATGGTCATCTGTGCGGATTTTACGGAGTATTTTGACATAATCGTCGCCGTAAACTTCGCCGGGCCCTGTGCTTTTACCGTCGTTGATGGTACCTTCGGCATAAACGACGGCGATTTTATCCTTGGTGCCGAGGTCAACTTTTTTGACCCGCGAATCGTAGTAATCTTCCAGCGAAACACGGCGAAGTTTTTCCTTAGCATCAAGTCCGATACGGCGTTTCATCAGGTCAATGGCTTCATCTTCATAAGCCAGTCGGTCAACCAGACGGGTTTCGACAGACTTTTGCGCAGAAAATCCATCGAAGCGGTCTGCGATGGCGCGGACTTGAGATTCGGGAATCTGACGACTTGCCGCGATGTCGCGCATGAGCATGTCGTTGAGCGCACCGAGGTATTCACGCACTTGCAGGCGATTTTGATCGCTCATTTTTTCCATGCGATAAGGTTCGGTTGCGCTTTTAAACTGCCCGGCATAATAGACCTTCATGTCCACATCGAGTTTGTCGAGCATTTTTTTGTAATAAGTAACCGTGCTGGCCAATCCGCGAAAATCAACTGCACCGACGGGGCTGAGCAGGATGCTGTCGGCGACAGAAGCCATGTGGTAAGCGCCCTGTGTATAAAAGTCGGAATAGGCGACGATGAATTTACCGGAGGTTTTAAAATCCAGCAAAGCATCGCGGATGATGCTGGCGCTGGCTTTGCCGACCATGATGACTGGCGCTTTCAGGTAAATGCCTTTAATATCGGGATCTTCTTTAGCCTTGGCAATTGAGGCAACGATATCAGTCAGGCCCACGACGCTTTGATTTTCAAAATCAAAGGGGTCCATCTGGATATTATTGGTTTTATCCGGTACCTGGTTTTCAAATTTGAGTTCCAGTACTGTATTAGGCTCGATGCTGGCTTTGGTTTTTTCTGTGGCGGTTGTCGCCAGAGAAGAGAGCATCCCAAAACCGATGAAAGAAAGCAGCACCAACGCCAGTGCGGTGCCGAGACAAGAAGCGAAAAGAAATTTGAAAAACTGAGCCATGAACTTCAGGTTTTAGTTTTTTGTGAAAATCACCACAAAAACACGCAAATGTTAAATTTTGATTTGTAAAAT
The DNA here is from genome assembly GCA_020852155.1 of Saprospiraceae bacterium. Lineage (GTDB taxonomy): Bacteria > Bacteroidota > Bacteroidia > Chitinophagales > Saprospiraceae > M3007. The sequence goes on from JADZBJ010000168.1 coordinate 2,648, forward strand.
TGGATTAAAGGCGCATTTCAGAGGACGGGCGAATCAATACGCCGTAAAAAACGGTTTTTCTGCAGTTCGCCAAGTTGTTAAAATGACATTCTATGACGATATTTTTCTGAAGGTATTCATACGGCCTGTTGAATCCTTGTTACTTTTCGGCGCGAATTTTATCAAAGGCGCATAATCCCACTTTCCCCGTAATTTTTCTGAAAAGCATTTCGGTTTCGAACATTCTACCTGTCATGGATTGTCGAAGCTGTTGCCACGCATTTAACTGACTGATAATCAAAACTATACTTACACCGGATGAATTTTTTTACACTCCCGAACCGCACAATATGGCTACTGGCTATATTATTTGTTTTTCCTTTCGACATCACAAAAGCCCAGATGCAGGTCAATGATGTCACAGCAGCGCCATTCACGCCCCAAAACCTGATTTCCAATGTTTTTCTTGGCCAGGGTGTTGATGTTACCAACATCAATTTTCAGGGAGTCCCTGAAGCCGTGGGATATTTTTCTGGCGGCGCTCAGCGCATCGGCATTGACCGCGGCATTGTACTGACGACGGGTTATGTAGAATCTACAGGAGGACTCTTTGGTGTAAATGGCGTGGAAGAAGTAGGCGACG
>JADZBJ010000169.1 GCA_020852155.1 Saprospiraceae bacterium
AATTTGGCATTGCGATCAACGACGTCATTAACCAGGAACCTAACCCGTTGTTCCAGCGCGAGGCCCTTGAAAAAGATGTCAATGCCATGAAACGCCGACTCGATACATACGGTGAAATCAACCCAATGGCGATCGAGGCATACAATGAAATCAAGGAACGCCACGACACCATCGCCGGACAACGTGACGACATCCTGACGGCCAAGGAAAATCTGGTGCAAACCATGAAGGAAATCGAGGAAACAGCCACAGCGCGTTTCCTGGAATCCTTCGCACAGGTGCGCGAGAATTTCATCAACGTCTTCCGAACGCTGTTCACCGAGGAAGACACTGCCGACCTGCTGCTCACCAACCCGGATTCGCCCCTGGATTCGGACATCAATATCGTGGCGAATCCCAAAGGCAAACGCCCGCAGACCATCGCGCAGTTGTCCGGCGGCGAAAAGACGCTCACGGCAACGGCATTGCTGTTCGCATTGTACCTGCTCAAACCCGCGCCGTTCTGTATCTTCGACGAGGTTGACGCACCGCTCGACGACGCGAACATTGAAAAATTCAACCGAATTATCCGACAGTTTTCAGCCGACTCACAGTTCATTGTCGTGACGCACAACAAGGCCACTATGGCGGCTGTAGATACGATTTATGGCGTTTACATGCCCGAACAGGGCGTTTCAGCCGTTACGCCTGTTGACTTCCGCAAACTGGGCCACGAAGCAATGGTATTTGAGGGGTAAAGTGTGAAGTGGTTTTGAAAGAATCGCGTCCGGCAATCTTTTAGAATCATAAAATCAATCCTGTAAATCTTCAAAATCAATTAAATCCAGATATATATTTGCGGGAAATCACGCATCATGCACCTTCACCCAAATCGTATTTACCACGTGTATAACCGTGGTAACCAGCGCCAGCGCATTTTCTTTTCCCGCGCTAATTACCTTTTCTTTTTAGGTAAAATCCGCCGTTACTGGCTTCCGTACTGCGACATTCTGTGTTACTGTCTCATGCCAAATCATTTTCATTGGCTGATCAAAACCAATGATCTGACGACCCAGATTTATCCAAAATTCAATGCGGAAAAATCCATCATTCGATACACCAATTTCTCCTGGGGCACGCAACAGTTGTTGACCAGTTACACCAAGGCAATGCAAAAACAGGAAAATTTCACGGGGTCGCTGTTTACTCAAAATACCAAAGCCAAACAGGTCAGCGGCCAGTGGTCATGGGATGATTACACGCAAACGTGTTTCAGGTATATTTTGAATAATCCGGTTAAAGCTGGGTTAGTCAGGCATCCCGGCGACTGGGAGTTTTCTTCGTACCGGGATTTTGCAGGCTGGAGAGATGGAACACTGTGCAACCAGGAGGTGGCTGCTGATGTGCTGGCCTTTCATCGCACTTCGTTTTTTGAGTTGATGGGAGGAGAGGGTAATCCAGATGTGGAGCGTAAAATTTGGTGAGTGGGTGTGTAGATGTGGGACGGAAATGCTGCCCCCCCTGAGCATGTTTCGCGTGCGAAACATGCTCAGGGGGGGCAGCATTTCCGTCCCACATCTAGGGCAACCTGATCACTTTCACCGGGCAAGCCTCGCAGGCTCGAATATTGGCTTCCAGGTCTTCCTCGTGAATATCCACCATGTGGACGTTCTTTTTGACCACGCTGCCTAACAAGACAGCCTTACCATCTTTGCGGGATATACGCCAGGTTTGCGGCGCAATTTCAACACAGGCATTGCACCCGATGCACCGATCTCTGTAATGGAGAATTTTAACCGGCATTAGCGTCAACAACTTTATACAATTTATCCGATGGGCGGATTTTGTCTTTGACCTTCAGAGAAACAATTCCACCTTTACCCACTTGCTGAACGACTGCGCCATCATCGTTACGGATTTCACTGGCAACAGTTTCAACATAACCCGTTGTCGGGCCGGTAATGATGAGTTGATCGCCCGTTTTCAGGTCGTGGCTTTCTACGAGAAATTCCCCGACGCCAATTTTATCGTAATATTTCATGCCCTTTCCGATATAAATCTTCCGGGTCGTAGCGACGGATCCATACTGGTTTGACCATTCGCCCAGTTTACGGCCCAGGTAGTAACCATCCCAGAATCCGCGATTGTACACCGTGGAAAGTTGTTCCATCCACGAGTCAATTTTATCTTGCGTGTAATCGCCGTTCAAAACAGCGTCGGCGGCTTCGCGGTAACAGCGGGTGGTGGTATAGACATAATCAGCAGCGCGGCCGCGGCCTTCAATTTTCAGGACACTGACGCCGGCATCTATGATTTTATCCAGAAAGTTGATCGTACACAAGTCTTTGGCCGACATGATATATTCATTGTCAATTTCCAGTTCGTTGCCGCTGTCTTTGTCTGTCACCACATAACTGCGTCGGCAATTTTGAATACAGGCGCCGCGATTGGCCGATGCATTGTTCGAGTGCAGGCTCAAGTAACATTTCCCGGAAACAGCCATACACAGCGCGCCGTGTGCAAAAATTTCCACTTGTACTTCCCGACCCGAAGGGCCGCAAATATTGTTCCGCTGGATGCCTTTGCAAATTTGCCCTACTTGCGAAAGCGATAATTCTCTTGACATAACCACGACGTCGGCGAAATTGGCGAAAAACTCCACCGTTTCGAGGTTGGTGACATTCGATTGCGTGGAAATATGCAGTTCCATACCCACCTTCTTGCAATAGTTCATCACAGCAAGGTCGGAGGCAATGACGGCCGTGATTCCTGTGGCTTTGGCTTCATCAACGATTTTCCGCATCAGGTTGATGTCGTAGTCGTAGATAATTGTATTGAGGGTAATGTAGGATTTTACGCCATGTTCATTGCAGAGGTCGGCTACATCTTTCAGGTCGGACAGCAAAAAATTATTGGTTTGCCGAGCGCGCATATTCAACTGCTCGACGCCGAAATAAACCGAATTAGCGCCGGCTTTTATGGCCGCCATCATGGATTCACGATTGCCGGCGGGCGCCATAATTTCTATCTGTCTTTCCTGCATGGTGGATATGGTACAGTTTATTGCAAAAACGGCGCAAAGTTAGTATAAGAAACTGTTTGAAAACCCCTGATATCTATAAAACGCCACCTTCCAGTAGCAAATTTTTTATGGAACTGGTTCACTTTTCAAATCCGGCACAGCGCAACAAGCGATAAAAATCAAAACTAACAGGATAAAATTTGGATGACATGATTCAGCGTTTTCTTTTCAATCAGATATTGCTCACCCAGTGATCGCCAACGGCTACTTTATCGCCTGAAACGGCCATTTGGCGGATTACCCAAAGAAAAAAGGAAAGCGCCCAACGTGACATCATAAAAACAGTGGTAATCTTGTTGCGGAAAAGCGGATAAAGCGAGGCTAAAAGTAGCATCTCCGGGTATCGCTAACAGAAATCGAGTGTTAATTACCAAAAAGTTTTGTCATGGATGTATCTCACCGCCTCAAACAGTCA
>JADZBJ010000170.1 GCA_020852155.1 Saprospiraceae bacterium
ATGTGGCAAAATATCGTGAAAAGCATCCTGCTAAGGTTAATATACACCCTGTTGTAAAGGCATTGCGAGGCAAAGAATCAGAACTAGATGTCATCTTTCCAGAAGCCTACATCCGAGCCTTAAAATCAAAGAATTGGAATCAAATAGTTACCAGAAATAGCGTATACCAAATCATCCCGCCTGAAAGATTAAGTCTATTAGTCGGGTATGACCGCGATCTACCCTGGCTCGTGAAAGCCGTTCCCATCGCAGAAAATGGCTGCGGTGACTATCTCACACTTGCACTTAAAAAAGAAAATTTTTGCGAGTTAGGAAATGAAATTTATGAAGTTTTGCATGAAATGGGTACTGCCCAAAAAATCGGAACACTAAACAACCTCTAAGTTTTCACCAATCTCGTATCGCCTTATTTTGAGTATGATACAGCGTGATATCAACTTTCTTCGATTGTCATCAATTTTCTAATCCAGGATAACGATGAGCCAGGCAAGCAATGTTTTTTTTGAAATCCTTTGTGAAAACATAAAGCACGAAGGCTACATGTTCAAAAAATCAACATCAGTATTCGAGAAGACGAATAATAGATTGAAATATTCCATCCTGTTTTCATGGGATGGGCGGGGTGGCATTACCTTTCTCAACGAATTAAGCGGTATTGTGGAAATACCTGCCATTGCGAAAGCCAGCCATCAACTGCTTGCCTATACGCTGCCAGCCCAGGTAAACCAGCCTAAGAAGGACGATGCGCATCTGACCTATCCAATCCCGCAGATGTACAGCCGAAAGTTGATAGAACTCGCTAACGATATGAAATTCAAAGAGATGGCAGCAATGTCTTTTGAAGAGAAATATCCAATGGAAAAGATCGCAAAAACGGCTGAAATGGTTTCAAAATTCATCCTGCATGAAGTCGTTCCATTTCATAACACATACACCGACGAAAAACAGATATTGGATTTTTATCTCTTGAGCGCCGAAAAAAGATACCGCGAAAATGACCTTTTCAATATCTCATACTTCGTCTTTCCCGCCAAACTCATGTGCAAGAAACTCGGCATAGCGGAGCCGGATTTTCTGAGGGATATCAACCTGTTCACTAACCAATCCGTTGACGAATTGTGGAATATGCAACACCACGACTTCCAAAACATGGAAGAAAAATTCAATACCCTGAAATTTAAGGATTAACCCCTGCTTAAAATGCCACCCACTGTGCTCTAATGCCCGATTTGGAGCATTCAGTACGCGGATAACGCGGATTTTTGCAGATGCTCGCGGATTTCCTTAGTGCCTCTTCGTGCTCCTCAGTGCCTTAGTGGTAAAAATCGAATCAATCGAATCAATCGAATCAATCGGCCTTAATCCTATAGATTTCCCACCACAACGTTCCGTCTTCGAAGCGTTTGGCGAGTTCGATAGCGCCCGACTGAAGCAACTGCTCTTTTCGAGGATCATATTCCGTCGCCGTAAAAATGCAATAATCCGTATTGCCGTTGATTTCCCAGACCACCGTTTTGTACTCCTTGTCCGGGCCGCTGAGCATGCCAGTCCTGAAGTGTTTGAGGTGATTGGCCACGACAAAATCCTGCACGCCGATATTGGCAGTGACGGGTACGTTTTGTTCCATCCATTGCACGCCTTGTTGTTGCAGCAAGACCATTTTTTTATAGCCCGGATTAACGTCGCCTGCGCCGGTGTTGAGCAAGGTTCCGCTCAACAGAATGCCACCGCTGACGAGCGCGATCAGCAAGGTCGTCCATTTCAAGGGGCGTTCCAGGCCGTTTAGCCAGTACAATGCCAGGTAAATCACCATCGGTATGCAAACGATGATGTATCGGAAAGTAAAGAAATTCAGCGCCGAGAAGATGATGTACAACACCACAAACACCAGGAAGTGAATGGTGGGCGCATGGTGTGCTGACCAGTTTTTGTTTTTGAAATAGCGTAACAGTGCGACAATACCGCCAACGCCCAACAGGTAAATCAACACCCTGCGCCTGTCGGCTACAAAAACGGCGTCGAAAACCATGTCAATTTTCTTTTTCAGCGTTGGCCAGTCCTTGGCCATATAACCGACGTGGTCGGGGTGAAAGGCCCAGCCGTACAGGTTTTTCTGTAACAGCAAAAACAGCAGATAAGGCGTAATCGGCAAGCAAAGCAGCAGGCTGCGTCCAAGCCATTGCCGAACGGTGGTGCGCCCGTCAAAAACGCATTCCAGTGTATAGCCTATGACGATGGCAGCCAGTAAAACCACGCCGCTTTCTTTGGTTAAAAGCAGGGCCGAAGCCGCGATCAGGTAATATTTCCAGCGTTGTTGAAAGTAAAAATAATAGGACAGCAGAACGAGCGCGGTGACGGCAATTTCAGGTAAAACCATATTGGCCTGCGCAAAAAACAAACCCTGCACCATGCACAACACGGCCGTCAGCCAGCCAATGGCCGGACTGAAAAACCGCTTGCCCATCAGATAAATTACGCTCAGTGCGCTCAGGGTTATAGCTAGTCCGAAACTGTGAAAACTGACCTTGCTGACGCCGAAAATTTTCAGCCACCATCCGGCCAGGAAGTAGTACAGCAACGGGTGGCCGCGATAGTTTTCCTCTGGAATGGCGCCGGGCAACAGGCTGGGAATGCGCTCTGACATCAGGTGCAGCGCCGGAGCGTACGACCAGGATTCATCCCAGTAAAAAGGCAGACCCAAATCGGGCAATTTCAACAAGGCAAAAATGCCGAGTGTTGCCAGAAACAAAATATCAAAAGCCCGATCCGAAACGGGCAATGGCTTGAGAACGTTGGCCATATCAGTTGTTTTTGAAACCTTCGATTTTCAGGTCGTCCATTAAGATGATTTTTTCGCCGCCCGCGCGCCACAGGTGTACGCCCGCGCGGTCGAAAGGCTCGTCGGGCGAACGTGCGTCAATGCAGATTTGTTTGGTTTCGCCGCCATTCATCAGGCGGGGTAATCGAATGACATTTTCCTTGACGGTTTTATCACCCGATTTGAAATACAGCACAATGATCGGCATTTTCCAGACTTCCCATTCTTTATCGGGCATACGGAATGTCGCGGTAGCGCGCACCCAGTCGAATTGTCCGGGCGAAACATTCACCATATACGGTATCGTGAATTCTTTGCTGCCGCTCACGTATTGACTTTTTGCGCCATTGATGGCCGGTACGCCCGGCGGCATGGCAAAAGTTGTGTCGTTTTCAAAATCACTCTGGAAAAGCAGTTGCGGATTTTCAGGCGTATCCCAATAAGCCTCTTTGGTGTCGTATAATTTTTGAACGTCTTCCGGGAAACGCCAGCGCCCCACGATTTTGTAAAAGTAGGCTTTGGTCATTTGATCGGCATAGATATAGCCGCCCTTGTGCAGCCCGTGCGTGTACCAAATGTTGTAGTAAACAAACAGCGCCAGCAAGCCGGTCATTAACCAGGCCGACCATTGTTTCCGCCAACTTTGTTCCAGCAAAGCCGCCATGCCCAGGGCCATCACCGGGTAACTCTGCACCATCGCCCGACCGCCGTACCACCAGATGTCCCAGGCACAAACAATCCAGGTATTGACCAGCGCAAACACCAGCAACATGATCCGGTGTTGTCCATTGCGCCAATAAGTGAACAAACCAATCCACGACAACAGCATGACAGGCGTGTAGAGCAGCCAGCCACTTCTGAAACCCACCAGGTAGCCTTCGAAATGCGGTTTTAGCCATGAAAAATGCTGATCGCCGTAACTGTACACAAACCAGTCGCCGGTTGCGTATTTCCAGTATGCCGGTTGAATCATGGCCACGGCGATGAATGCCAGTGCAGCCACACCGATTTTGCCAGCGTTTTTCCTGAAAAAACTCCATTTTTCTGAAATGCTGCCCATGCCTTTCAACCCCCAAAGCAAAGGAATGAATACCGATATAATGTCGGTTGGGCGCATGAGCGTGCAAATGCCTGTGATACCGCCCACCCACAGTGCTTGTCGAACATTCGGAGATTGATAAAAACGGTGCGTATGCCACAACAGCAAACAATACCATGTAAACAGCCAGTTGTGGCTCATGGCGCCGTCAATGGAAATGTAGTTCAGGTAATTCGATCCCAGCACGTAAGCCAGGATAACCCAGGCGACGGTCCGATCGCTGTACCAAAGCAGCAGAACCCTGCGCAGGTACCAGATGCCCAACAGACCCCACAGCAGGGAACCGAGTTGTAACGCCAACTGATAGGGCCAGGTAAAACCGTCGGCGGCATATCCCAGCGGTTGTGCAACGACGTGCGCTGCCAGAAACCAGGGCAGGAAATTCACGGCCATACCCGCCGAATACTTGTTAACCTTATTGCCCGAAGGATGGTCATACGACTGGTCGGTGCTGAGGTTGTACTTGGCCCGAACCTCCGGTGCGTATGCCTGTTTTTTCAGGTCATGGTGGACAAAAATAGCCGGCAGATACCAATAATACCCGGATACATCCCAGGTGATGACATTGCTGCCCGGTTCGTATTTGTGTTTTGGAAAATAAACAAACGAAACCAGGGTAGTGACAATAACAGCGATGTAAAAGGCTATTTTGGTAGAAATATTGAACATAAAGTGGGTTAATTGTCTTGATTTTTTACCTCCCCGCACAACACCCAATTCCCGTCGGTATCAAAATAAATGGCATCGGGGAAAACCTTTTTAAAGCCGCGTTCATAAAAGCGCTCGGTTGAACGCTTGATGTTTATGTCATCGCCGTGCAGCCTGTTGAACAGCAGCAAGCCGCCCGGCCTCAACAGATTTTTACAGGTTTCCAGAAATTCAGTCGTCGTGAACTGCGGCGGCGTGATGTCGTCTTCAAAAATATCCACCACAACCATGTCGTAGGTTTCTTCGGTGATTTCAACAAATATTTCAGCGTCGGCCGTGATGATATCCACTGAACTTTCCATGCGACTGAACGTGTATTTGGCGGCCAGTTCGCAGATCGTTTCATCCCATTCCACCACGGTATAGTGATAGTTGCGGTGAAAAACCTTTTCCAGCATAAAAGGAACAGAGCCTAAGCCCAGCCCTAAAACCAGCACGTCTGATACTTCGCGCTCGTCAATGGCCAGTTGGTCGAAGGCAATCAGGAAATTGCGGTACAGGTCATCCCAGGAATAAATAGCGCCGCTGCTGAGCAGTTGCAGGCGGCCTTTGCTCAACACCACCGCCAACTCCGGGTTCTGGTGCGACGCGGCTTCTTCCAGCGTCAGGGGTGTCATGTACGACAGCCATTTTTTCCAGCGAGGGATTTTCATGCAAGCGGTTAGTTCGTTGTGTTGTTTTCCTGAAAAATTTCCAGATACCAGTCGCCTGCTATGAAAACCTGATTTTGGCTTTCCGGCTGTCGGCAACTGTTGCGTTTATACATCATTGCGCGCACGCCTTCGGATTTTACAGTGCACTGAAACGGGCCATAGCGAAACACATAAGCGTGCAGCGCGTAATTGTCCCATTCACTCTGGCAAAGTTTCACGTATCCTCCTGACGGCAATGCTTTCTGCAAATGATGCATTTCGGCCACAATATCGTGGTCGCGGCCGGATTTACCTGCCCAATATGCGCTTATGCCGAAAATAATCACAAAACAGGCGGCCAATATGCGTATCCACAAACCAGACCGTGCCGGCGCTGAAATGCGCGAAAACCAGGTTGCGCCCACGGCCGCTGCCGCCAGGGCGAGAAAGGGCAATCCCGGCAACAGGTAAAAGCCGCGCTGCTTGGTGCTGGCTAAAAGCGGCAACACGGCACAGGCGAACAGCAGCAGCCAGAAAATAATTAGCCCTTTGGCATACTGAGGCTGGTTCTCGCCTTTTTTTCGTTGAAGAAACCAGACAACGGCCAGAAAAATGACTGGAATGGCGATTTCCTGCACTAAAATCCAGAGCAATTGAAAATGTGCGCCAAGCCCTTTTTCACTCATTTCTCCTGTGCCGTCAACAGATTGTACGATCTGACCAGCCCAATATTTTGACAGAAAAACCTGCGCATCAGCGCTTTGGAACAACAGAGCCAAAACTGCCGACAGGGTCAGGGTAGGAATCAGCAGCCAGACAACCAACTGATTTCGGGTGAGCCTTTGATTGTTTTTGTGCCAGTGCGCCAACTGCCAGCAAACAGGCATGGCCAGTGGAAACAATCCAACCGGGCCTTTGGTCATGACGGCCCCCGCGAGGGCAACACCCACCAAAATGGCTCCTGAAAATGGTCGCTCATGGCGCATTTTCAGAAAAAACCAGACACTTAGCAGCGTGAAAATACCCCTCGTATTCTCCAGCATGTTGTTCGGAAAACTCCAGTGAACAACGGGAATGGAGAACCAAAGCAACAGCGGCAGCCATCCGTAGGGCTTTCGCGCGTCGTCGTTTTTAAACATCTGCCGCCAAATCATGGCAATCAGCGTGATTTGTAACATCCACTCGATAGTACACCAGATGCGTTCCATCGCCCAATGTTGAGAATCGAAAAGCCTGAAAACAGCGCTTTCCAGCCATATTTTCAAGGGCGGATGCAGGAATAAATCGCCTGATTCGGCCAGTCCGGGAAAGGGAAGCAGCCAGGCACTGCCCTGGCTCAGGGCGTAACGACTGGCAATGGCGGCATAAATCAGCCCATCCATGAACATGCCTTCGCGCACGATCATGGGCCAGAACAAGGCGCACAACAATACTGCCGTTGCCATCCAGCCGATGCGATGTGTCGCCGGGAGTTTTTGCCAGTTGTCGTACATGCTCATTTTTTCAGGAAATATAAACGCCCGTCCGTGGTCGTCGCCCACGCGCCGTAACGATTGGCGAATACGTCGGTAAACGTCAGGTCGCTGCTGATGCCTTCAACTTGTTCCCAGGTTTCGCCGCCGTCTTCCGTGATCCAGAACAAGCCCTCAGCGCCGACGAGATACCCATTGTTTTCGTCGGTAAAAAACAATTTGAGCAGGCGAATTTTCCCGCCGGTTTTGCGGATTTCCTGCCACGAGTGGCCGCCATCCGTGCTTTTCAGGATGCTGCCGCTGCTGCCGCAGATATAGCCCGTGGATGCAGTTGGAAACTGTACGCAACGGTAAAAATCGCCTTCGATGTCTAATCTTGTCCAGTTCTGGCCGCCATCGTCGCTACGCGCTACCCAGCCCATACCGACGACATGCGCCGTGTTGCTGTCAGAAAAACAAATGCTTTGCAGCGCGCTGGGAAAAGTATCGCGGCGATCTTCCTGCCACCAGCCGCGCAGTGAAAAATGCCGGATAGAGCCGCCGCCCCAACCTTCGCCGCTGACAGCAATGCAGTGTTTGGGCGAGGGGAAAGCCAGGGAACGATACCAAATCCAGTCTTGCCGAAAAAGCGTCCAGGAATTCGGCTGATTGGGCGTTGCAAAAAAGCCCAGTCCGTCCACGCCGCAGGTGTAAGCCGTTCCGTCCGGCTGAAATCGCACGTCGTCCAGTCTGTTGCGCACGATGGTATCAATTTGCCAGTGTTGGCCGCCGTCGTTGGTGGATAAAATAGCGCCGTCGTGCCAGATATGACCGCCCACTGCAACGCCATGCAATGAGTCGCAAAAATCTACCGACATGAGTGCTCCGACATCCGGCGTGGTGAGTTGACGCCACTCCCCGGCGCGCCAGGTATCGGATTTTTGACACCCGTAAATGAGCCAGAAACACAGACCGAAAATCAGCCATGAATTTTTCATGGGCGAAATGTACGCTGAAACACGCGATCTGATTTTTACCTTTGGGCCTTCTGTTAGAAAAATGTGGGCGTGAGCAAATCTCGAACTACATTTTTTTAACTAATACAAAATATTGTAATTCAATAAGTTGTTATTAAAAAAGTCAAAGTAACATCCGCCTTTTTTTCCTCATTTTTTCTTCGTTTCAACTACTTCCGACAACATGACTACTCGAGCACTGATTATCGAAGACGAACCAGAAGGTCTCGAAAACCTGAAAAATATGCTCCGCAACTACTGCCCACACGTGGAAGTGGTGGCTGAAGGAGGCTCCAATGCTGATTTTTTAAAACTGGCAGAAGGGCAGGACGTGCGTTTTGATGTCGCATTTCTGGACATCAGTTTGCCGGACGGTCTTATTTTTCAGGGCTTGCAACAGTTGGACGAAGTGCCCTTCGATATTATCTTCGTAACGGCTTACGACAAATATGCTCTGAAGGCTTTTGAGTTTGCCGCCATAGATTACGTCACCAAACCCATCGAACGTGAGGAACTGATTCGCGCGGTCGGGCGTATCAAACCGCAGATCAACTCCAAGACGCGTTTGAATGCGCTGGAGCAAACCTATGCTCCGGGCGCCGGGCCGAATGCCTTTGAGAAGATCGGCATCTCAGCGATGGATGGCGTACATTTTGTCCGCCTCGACGAGATCATTCGCCTCGAAGCCGAGGATAATTACACGCATTTTCTATTGAAAGGCGGCGAACGTATTACCGCCAGCCGTACCATAAAAGGCTATGAAGAAAATCTGGCCGACTATAATTTTGTGCGCGTACACAAGAAGCACATCGTCAATATGAACTTCATGAAAACCTACTTCAAAGGCGAAGGCGGTTACCTCGTGCTGGACAATGGCGAAACCATCGAAGTATCACGCCGCAAAAAATCTAATTTAATCGAAGCCGTCCGCCGAACACACGGAGAAGTTTAATGATGAATGATGAATGATGAATATTTTAATTCATTGTTAATCAATGGTTTATGGAGTGTTTTTCAAGCGCCCTCTTCAGAAAAAGTTGTCATCCTGAACGCAGTGAAGGATCTGGTCAAACAGTAGTGAAACATCTCCCTTCGTGGGTAGCAGATCCTTCACTTCGTTCAGGATGACAAACCATGTTGATTTAATTTTGTGTGTAAATTTAGTTTACAAATCGTTGATTTACAGTAAATTATAAATCATTCATCATTCATCATTCATCATTCATCATTAATTTAAAAACCGATTTATGCGCTACTTACACACAAGTTGCCTTTTCCTTCTTTTAATCACTTTCCAGTCGGCAATGGCGCAATCCGGGTGTCCGGGTTGTGTAACGGCAGTTCCGGCGGCATTTCCGGCAGATACGCTGTATTTACAGCCTATTCCGGACGGCTTGGTCGGAACAGCCTACAATCAGGATGTTTCGTTCCGAATGCCCAAATCCACGACGCCGGTTTATGCCATTGACAGTATTACGCCGCCCGGTTTTGATATTTCAAAAATCAAGATTGTTAATGTGACCGGCCTGCCTCCGGGCTTGTTTTGGGAACCCAGTAAATTTGAGTTTAACACAGGTTCGGGCGACACCGATGGCTGTATTAAAATCTGCGGGACGCCCACACAGAGCGACTCGTTTGTCCTGACCGTGACGGTAAAAGCAACGGTGTTCATCATCGAGCAGGAATCATCCTTTCCGATGCGTATGTACATTGCGCCCAAGCAAAGCATCAGCGAGGGCTTTACCATGGAAAACTTTGAAGGGTGCGCGCCTTTGACGGTTTCTTTCACGAATAATGTGCCTTCAGGCGGCAACCCCGGTTTTCATTACGCCTGGTCTTTTGGCGACGGATTGTTTTCGACAGCCGAAAATCCGGCACCTTACACATACTCACAGCCTGGGACTTATGTGGTTAATTATCAGGCACTTGTGGATACTTCTGGCTATCAACTGCAAGGCATTAAAGTCTTGGATGTTGACTGTACCGACTTGATCGGTTTTGGCGGCCCGGATTTGTACTTGCAAATCATAGATCAAAACAGCAACGTCATTTTTGATTCGTCGCCGGATGTCAATGACACGCCTTTGCCCTATACTTTTCCAATTGGAATACCGCTGCAACCCGGCGCTAATTACCTCTTGAAAGTCGTTGACAACGATGGCGGCATCAAAGGCACGGACGACGATTGCGGTTCGCTGGTGTTTAATACGCTCAGCAATGACACCATCGCTGCGGGTGGTCTGAGTATCGTTCTGCTGCTTAATCACCTGACGGATACCATTCATTCCATAGATACGGTGCTGGTGTTTGCGCCGCCGCCGTCGGGCGCTTTTGCCAATCTGCAAAACCTGTTGTCGGTCGTGGATACGGCGCTTTTGCCCATGAGTCAGTATGGCCTACAGTGGACGCTTAATGGAGCCGTATTGCCCGGCGCAGAAGGTTATCAGTTGTGCGCCCTGGAAAGCGGTCTTTACGGACTTGTGGCCACGGATTTGACGACCGGCTGCACCTCGACATTCAGCAGTTTTGTTCAGTATGACCCAAATGTGGAATGCGCCAGCGCAGTCAAGGATTTACAAACTCAGATTCAGCCGATCATGCTGTTTCCCAATCCTTCTTCGGGTGTAGTGCAATGGCAATGGCCGGACAGCGATATTCAGTCGGGCAGGGTAGAGGTGTATAATTCGTTGGGAATCAAAGTTTTGGAGCAAAACGATGTCTTTGGCTCGGTTGATTTATCCAGGCTTCCATCGGCAACATACCGCGTTCGATTGATGGCCCGTGATGGCAAACAGTCCTGGTTGGGTACTGTTTTGATAAAAAAATAATCATGCGTTTTAAACGCTGAGCAAGATTGTCGGTCTGATAGGCAAAGCGCCTTCGGGCCGACAATTTTTTTCACCGTATTTTTCCAAAAATCACTCAAAATTAAAGCGTTATGAAAAAGCACATGATTTCACTGGGGGTATTCTTCCTGTTTGTAGCCCTCTTTGCTTCTTGTAAAAAAGACAATGAATCTACGGATTCAACGGTTGAACAAATCACCGCACAGGATATTGTAGCGACCAACGACCTGACAGAAATTGCCGATGCAGAAATTGACGAAGCCATTCCTGACAACTTCACGGGTGGAGCAGATGATCGCGGCGGTTGCGCTGTGATTACTTCGGCTCAGCCGGCTGGCACATGGCCTAATGTGTTTACGATTGATTACGGTACAGGATGCACCCAGGCCAACGGGGTGACTTTGAAGGGTAAAATCATCGTTACGCAATCCAACAAAATGACTGTCACCGGAGCAACCCGCGTGGTGACGTACGACAATTTTTATATTGAAAGCGCACAAATCACCGGCTCTCGTACGCTCACTAATACTGGCTTGAACGCAACCGGTCAGCCTGTCTGGACCAAAGTCGGTACGGAAACCGTTGTATTCCCTGATGGCAGCCAGGCCACACGCGATATTGACCATTTGCGCACCATGACTGAGGGCTATTCCACACCAAATGTCCGCGCAGATAATGTATGGTCAATCGTTGTAAATGACAGCGGCACCAACCGCGATGGCAATGATTTTACCGCCAAAACGACAACGCCATTGACGCGCAAATTTACCTGCCCGTGGATTATTTCTGGCGTCATCGAACTGACCGTCGAAGATCGTACGCGCTCGCTTGATTTCGGCGATGGCACTTGCGAAAATGACGCAACGCTCGTTCGCGCTGATGGCAGCACCCGCGACGTGAAAATCCGCCGCCGCTGGTGGAGAGGATAAAAAAGTGATGAAGGCTTAATTATTGGCCTTGTTTCTGCTGTTTTCAGGGGATTTTTTGCTAATTCAGGTTTAAATATGGCATATTTGCCAGGTTTTTGCCCGAAGCAGAAAATCCCCTGTTTTTGTATCCGTGATATCCTTGATTCATGATTACGGTGTTAACTTCGCTGAAGAAACGCTCGCGCTTTTACCCCAATTCATAATTGATTCAAGAGCAATTTCGGAAGCCATAAATCAATCTAACCATGCTGCTGAGGAATAAAGACAGAGATCGTCTGATTCAAATATTTGAGTCTGTAAACACACCTTTCGAGGTCTGGGCTTATGGCAGCCGTGTCACCGGAGGGGCGCACGAAGGCAGCGACCTGGATTTGGTCGTCCGTACGCCTGACCTGACTAAATTACCGATTGAAATTTTTATTCGATTGAAAACCAGCATTCAGGAAAGTAATATTCCGATTCTGGTGGAATTGTTTGATTGGGCGAGAATTCCGGCGTCTTTTCATCGCAATATTTTGGCGCATTACGAGGTGCTGTTCAGCAGCCTCGAACAATCAAAATCCGTGAATTCGATTCAGGAATCCCCATCGCCAAAATAGCGCCGTGCCTTTATGGCCAGCCGGTCAGCCAGAGCCGCATCGTCCGGGTATTTGCTGCGGATATAGTCAGCGAAAATATGATCCAGCCGGTCGAATTGTTCTACTTCTACATTTTGGGCAAATGAGCCATCCATGACTGTCCTGCGTTTGGGTATGAGGTGCAAGGCGTCGGGGAAAATCTGGCGCAGGCGCGCATTGTTCAGTTCCAGCGTCTGTTCGGGCCGGATGTTATAAAACGACAGGGAAAGCATCGCCTCATTTGTGTCGTTATCAACTGCAAATTGCTGTAATTCCGCTTCCAGTTCCGCCGTAGATAGCGCCTGACAATCCGCGCATTCCCAGCGCAACCACGGGCGGGAAGGCATGGCTTCAAAAGTGGTTGTATGTTGTCCGTTGGGCTGAATTTCCAGCCAGATCACGCCTTTTTCACTGCCAATTTCCGTATCGCTGAATCGCTCGGTGCTGCCGCTGTACCAGGCGTTTTCGTGAATTTTCACGGCTTGATAATCATGCCAGTGTCCGAGCGCAACGTATTGAAAATCATTGAGTTTTATTTCAAATTCGGGCGGAAAAATCTGCTCGCCATATTCCTCCATCAAATAGCGTTTGCCCAGAGAAGTATGCAGCATCAGGATATTAAACTTGCCCGGCACGGGCGTCAGCATATCCAGTGTTTCGAGCAAAATACGGTTGTCGTTGATATGCGGTACGCCATGCACGACTACTTGTCCGAATTCAAAAGATTCATACTCGTCTTTGAAAATCGGAAAAACGCCTTCAATCGTATTCAGCGCCCGTAAAATCGGACTGTTATAAACCGTTTTTGGGGTTTCGTGGTTGCCCGCAATGATGACAATCGGAATGTTTGCCCTGGACAAACGAGTGAGTTGTTCAAGACCAAATGTCAGCGCCCGGTTTGACGGACTGGGCCGGTGAAAAAAATCGCCGGAATGCACAATCAGGTCAGGACGCACTTCGAGGGCGCGGTCAATGACCCGCTCGAAGGCATCGTAAACATCCTGTTCACGCGTATTGACGCCGGATGCATTGACCCGGTCAAATGCCTGAAAGCCCAGGTGCGTATCTGAAAAGTGCAGGATTTTCATACGATATTACAAACTGCGAAAATACCGCATTTGATCTGTCGAAGGTGGGTTTTCCATACCCAGCGCGCGGCCCATCGTGACCAGCTGTCCGCGATGATAAGTGCTGTGATTCATGCAGTGATGCACCATATCATGACGCGGGCGAGCGTCTTCCGTGCCATTGAGCAAACGGAACGGCACGGCTTGCTGCCAGTCGCTGTCTGATAAACTTTGGCAATAGGCATTAAAATCCGTGGATTTGGCGAGCAAACCTTCAAAAATGCCTTGATTATCGCCTTGGTATTCGAATTGCAGAAATGTAGAAGTCGGCTCGTTTCTTAATCGTTCCAGCCAGGCTTTCTCAGCGCTCCAGATGTGCAGGAGCGTTTCGCGCAATGTCGGAAAACTCGACGGCGTCGGTTCCGTCAGCAGGGCTTCAGGATATGCCTTGAGCCAGTTAATCATCACCTCATTGGCCCAGAGGTTGAATGCGGTATAGGTGGTCAGGATGTTTTTCATGTTGTTGAAAATGATGATCTATACAAGGTTACACTCAAAAACGGCTGCAAAATGCTGTTTAATACGAGATTTTACTTCACTCATGTCCATGTTTTTTCCCAGTTCCAGCGCCAGGGAAGTGACGGTTTTGTCATCATCGGCAATGCCGCACGGCACGATGTAATCAAAATAATGCAGCGGCGTATTGACGTTAAATGCCCAGCCGTGCAGGGTAGTCCAGCGGCTCATGTGTACGCCAATGGCGCAAATTTTTCGGTACTTTTCATGCTGAGCGTCAGGCGCTAACCATACTCCGGTATAGTCTTGCATTCGAATACCCTGTAATCCGTAATCCGCTATTGTGCGAATAATGACTTCCTCGATAAATCGCACGTACCGATGCACATCCGTAAAAAAACAATCCAGGTCAAGGATGGGATAACCCACGATTTGCCCCGGCCCGTGAAATGTGATATCACCGCCGCGATTGATCGGGAAAAACTCGATACCTTCTGCTTCAAGTTGGGCTTCTGTCAGCAGCAAATTGGCCATCGAACCGCTTCGCCCCAACGTGAAAACCGGCGGATGTTCGACCAAAAACAACTGATGCGCTTGCACGTATTCACCGGGCTGTAAATGGCGGTTGGCCAGTTTGTTAGCCACCAATGCCTGCTGTGCCTGCGTTTGCAAGTCCCAGGCCTGTTGGTAGCGCATTTGCCCTAAATCAGTGTAGTGAACGGTCTGCAAGGTTGGGTTGTTGAATGGGTTATCTGTTTGTCTGGTTATTTGGTTATTTGGTTATTTGGTTATACCGGATTGCTCGGATGCAGATAAATGAAGGGAAATTATTCAATTCTTCATAATGCCTTGGATCAAGGGCTTTGAATTCGGGGGTTGGCCGCGGCTCCACGATTTTTTCAATCAAAAAACCATTATCCGTCATTGGAATAATGCACTCTTGCAGCGACCTTCTGTAACTGTTTACTTCGACCGGAGCGCCAAAACCTTTCCAGGTACAATGAACATGCTCTGTTTCAAAATACTTTTTGGATTTAAAAAAGCCGTACTCGAAAAACGGGTGCTCGATGGAAATGACCAGATGCCCGCCGGGCTTGAGTACGCGATGAAACTCCTGCATGACCTGATTCCAGTCCGGTAAATAATGTAAGGCCAAAGCGCACAACACAACATCAAAAGAGCTGTCGTCAAGCCTATCCAGCGGCTGATGCAGGTCATGTACGTAGAACGTCCCTTTGTCGGGATTGCGAACCTGCGCGAGTTCAATCATTTTTGGACTAATATCAAACCCAGTGACAGCCGCGCCGCGTTCGATCAGGATTTCAGCATATTTACCAGGGCCGCAGGCAGCGTCAAGCACTGATTTTCCGGCTACTTCGGGCATCAGTGCCAGCGTATTCGGTCTGTCATAATAGGCATTATGCGGCTTGTGGTCAATCAAGGCATTGTATGATTCCGCGAGGGTCTCATACGCCTGGATAATTTTTTCACGAACGGAAGGCATTGAAGTTGTTTGAATAGCGCTGTCGCGCCGTTTGAAGTTGTTAGAATGCTCGCTGGCGCTCGCGTTTGAAGTTGTTAGAATGCTCGCTGTCGCTCGCGTTTGAAGTTGTTAGAATGCTCGCTGGCGCTCGCGTTTGAAGTTGTTAGAATGCTCGCTGGCGCTCGCGTTTGAGGTTGTTAGAATGGCGCTCGCGTTTGAAGTTGTTAGAGTGCTCGCTGTCGCTCGCGTTTGAGGTTGTTTGAATGGCGCTGTCGCGCCGTTTGAGGTTGTTTGAATGCTCGCTGTCGCTCGCGTTTGAAGTTGTTTTTAGTGAGATTGAATCAGTTCAAATAACCAAATCCCCAAATAACCAAATCCCCAAATAGCCAAATCCCAACTCAACAAATTAGTTCCTTTCAACGACTGGTAACTCCAGGTATCCGCGCCATTGTTTGTCTTCTTCAAACACCGTATTGGTATAATCTTCCAGGATGTTGTAGAGCGTGTCGCGCTCGATGGGCTGACGGCCCACGCGGCGAATCATATCCACCAGTTCGCGGGTGGAGAGGGTAGGGTGCTGCTCCTCGGCCCCGGCCATGCTGTAAATTTTAGTGGTGTCGTCAATCGTGCCGTCAATATCATCCACGCCAAAGGCCAGCGACATTTGGGCGATGTGGCGACCAATCATCGGCCAGTAGGCTTTCACGTGATCGAAATTGTCGAGGTAAATACGGCTGATGGCGTAATTGCGCAGGTCTTCGACGGCTGTGGTTTCCGGCAGGTGGCTCATCTGGTTGTCCTGATTCCGGAATTTCAATGGAATGAATGTCTGAAAACCGCCTGTTTTATCTTGTAACTGTCGCAGCAATTCCATGTGATCAACACGGTGTTTCCAGTTTTCAATATGTCCGTACAGTATGGTGGCATTGGAGCGCATGCCGAGTTCGTGCCAGATTTCATGAATGCGCAGCCATTGCTCGCCGGTGCATTTGTCGGCGGCGATTTGTTCGCGGATTTCCGGGTCGAAAATTTCTGCGCCACCGCCGGGGAGGCTGTCAATACCGGCGGCTTTCATGCGGGCCATACCTTCTTCGTAACTGATTTTGGCCTTTTTGAAAATATAGTGAAATTCGACCGGGGTCAACGCTTTGATGTGCAATTCCGGGCGATGCGCTTTTATCTTTTGAAAAAGTTCGGTGTAAAAAGCCAGATCATATTGAGGCAAAACGCCGCCTACGATGTGTACTTCTGTAACAGGCTGACCGTCGTATTTTTTGACAATATCGAACATGTCATCCAGGGTGTATTGCCAGGCGTCGGCGTCGCTGCGTTGCTTGATGAGGCGTGAATACGAACAAAATTTGCAATCGTACACACATAGGTTGGTCGGCTCAATGTGGAAGTTTCGATTGAAGTAGGTTCGGTCGCCATTTTTTTGCTCGCGAATATAGTTGGCGAGTATTCCCAGATAGGCCAGTTCGCCTTGATCGTACAGGAAAATGCCTTCTTCGGCTGTTATCCGTGAGCCGTCGGCGACTTTTTGGGCGATATGGCGATGATCACTACCGAGGGTCGAGTCGTTCAGCAGGAGTTCAAGTTGTTGCTTGCTGCGCATTTTTCAGAAAAAAATCAGGAATGAATATTTCAGGTAAGGTAAACAAGATCGAAGCGGCAAAGTTGAAGAATAATGAAAGGATTGTATGCACGAACAGGCATTTTCCCGCGGATGACTACTCGATTTTTTACTTTTACCGAAAAATTACGACATGACCGTTCGCTCTGCTATTTATCTGATTTTTTGCTTTGTCGTTGCATTGAACAGCATTTCCGCACAAACGACCGATTTTCCGGCCAGTTGGGAAGGCGACTGGAAGGGGAAACTGGAAATTTTCAATGCCAAAGGCAAGGCGCATGAAGTGGATATGACCATTGAAATCCACAAAATTGACACCTCTACGCAGGGGCGATACACGTTTTCACTGATCTATGGCTCGAAAGAGAAAGACTGGCGCCCTTATGAAATCATGCCGGTTGATCCGGCAAAGGGGCTTTGGCGGGTGGATGAGAAAAACAGCATTGCTATGGAGTCGTACTTGTACGGCCCCAAGTTGCTTTGCTGGTTTGTCGTGGAAGGCAATCGCATTTTGTGCGTGTATGAGAAAACGAGTCCGACTCAAATGGTGTTTGAATTGATGGCGGGCAATGAAACACCCGTCAGTACGACAGGAAACACCATGCAAGGCGAAGAAAAAATACCGCCTGTGATTACCTACCCGTTTAGCGCTTACCAGCGTGCCGTACTGACCCGGTTGTAAGCAGTACCTCGAAACCCCAGTTTCGAGTCGCACGCACTCGTTTCTCGAAACTGGGGTTTCGAGGTACTGTGCGCTTACCGTAGCATCACTCTTTTTACAAACCGCTGTCCTGTTTCCGTTCGCACGACAATTTCATACAATCCGGCTGGCCAGTTGGGTGAGGTATTGACATTGATTTGGCCTGATAAATCTGCTACAAACTCCTTACTCAATTGCTGCCCG
>JADZBJ010000171.1 GCA_020852155.1 Saprospiraceae bacterium
ACATACCCAGCCGTTTCAAGTCGTGAACGGGAAAACGCCGCAAATACTCAATCATCGCCTTCTGATTTTTTTGAAATGGAACTAAATCGGTAGAGAAGATCGGAACACCACAACTTGAAGGATCGTCCTTTTCATCAATAGTCGACGCGACGGCTTCAACTTTGGTCAACACATAAGGCACCATTTTGCAAATGAAATTCAGGCGGTCTTTAGGTTCCAATGTCTCCGGGTATTTGGGTAGGCGTTCAATTTCTTTCGTAAACACGTCCTTCAACGTCTTCCGCATATTCGATACTTTGGGAAGTACCCCTCGTTCCATACGCGCAATATAAGCGCGTAGCGGCTCGACAATTCCGATAAGGTATCCTCCGTCCCGCTCGTGAAAATCGGTATCATACGCCAGATAAACCTGCTCTTCGTTTTTACCCGTTTCATCTTCTCCCCCATCGAAACCAAAGACCGTTTTTTCAAAATACACCTTCACTTTTTTGGCAAGAAACAATTTTTGGGTATCAGTTAAATCATGGGTATATTGCTCAAAAACAGGTATCACTTTGGCCTGTTGTTCATGCACTTGGTACAATCTACTTTCCAATACAAAACTTCCCAAAAATATTCCCCAGTAACTCCTCTACACCAATTTGGCCTGTAATCTCGCCGAGGTATGACAGCGCACGGCGAATATCCTGAGCAATGAAATCGCCGGAGATATTCGTGTCAAGGGCTGACAAGACATCGTTCAGGGCCGAATCGGCACGGCGCAGGGCGTCGTGGTGACGGGCGTTGTTGACAATCACCTCGCTTTCGGCCGACTGGGTGTCGCCGACGGCCATTTCAAAGAGTTTTTCCTTCAGAAATTCGATATTCATGTGGTTTTTGGCCGATACCGGAATGATGCGGTAGCGACTCACACGCTGGAAAGGCGTCTCGCCGATCGGTTCATCGGCTGTGGCGCGGAGGTATGGGTGTATGTCGGCCATTTCGGGTTGCAGCACCCACTCGATGCGGAACTGCGGATTGCGATCCATTTTGTTGCACACCAGCATCAGTTGCGGTGGCGCGACATCGGGCTGGGTGTTGAGCAGGCGCAACAACTCGGCCCAAAGTTCGACGATGGTCATGCCTGACGTGACATCCCAGACATAAACCAGGATGCCGGCTTGTTCAATCTTCTTCATGGTGCGCTCGACGCCAATGCGTTCGATGGTGTCGCGGGCATCGCGGATACCCGCCGTGTCCACTAAGCGAAACTGTACACCTTTAATATTCAGTACCTCTTCAATGGTGTCGCGGGTGGTGCCGGGAATGTCGGACACGATGGCGCGTTCTTCATCGAGCAAGGCATTGAGCAGGGTACTTTTCCCGGCGTTGGGTCGTCCGGCGATGACCGTCACGACGCCGGTCTTGATGGCATTGCCAAGGGCGAAGGATTCGATCAGCGGGCGCAGGTGGGCGCGGATTTCATAGACCAGTTCCTTGAGGTCGTCTCGGTCGGCAAATTCGACGTCTTCTTCACCGAAATCAAGTTCGAGTTCGACCATACTGGCAAAGTGAATCAGTTCTTCGCGCAGGTCGCGGATTTTGTTTTTCACGCCGCCGCGCAGCTGGTTCAGGGCCATGCGGTGCTGGGCTGCGCTTTCTGAGGCAATGAGGTCGGCTACGGCCTCGGCCTGGCTGAGGTCGAGTTTGCCATTGAGGAAAGCGCGCAGGGTAAATTCGCCGGGTTCGGCTAAGCGAGCGCCTTTTTGCAGGAAAAGGTCAATGACTTTCTGAAGGATAAAAGGCGACCCGTGACAGGAAATTTCAACGGTTGGTTCGCCGGTGTACGAGCGCCGGCCCTGAAAAACGGTGACCAGCACTTCGTCAATTGAATCGCCGTTCAGGTCTTTGATGTGCCCAAAATGGGCGGTGTGTGAAGGCTGTTCCGACAATTTTACACCGGAAAAAACTTCTTCAGCCAACGTGATGGCTTTATCTCCTGAAACACGTATTACACCAATGGCGCCGACGCCGGGCGGCGTAGCCAGGGCAACTATCGTACTGGAAAGGTCTGGTAACTGCATAGGGAGGCGAAGAAACAAAAATTCGTCGTGTGGCTGTCGCAAATGGACATTGAGCCGCTATTTTTTTAACAATTACCCAACAAGAAACGGCGGTTTTGCGTTCGGTACTAAAATCGAAATTCTAACAAACAATATTTGACAATGAAATTGTACCATTCTATCTGGATGTTGCTGGCGCTGGTGAGTTTGAGTTCCTGCGTGACGAAAAAGAAATTCACCGCCCTGCAAACACAGCTCACACAAACACAAACCGAACTGGCAGCAGCCAACAAAGACCTCGGCAAATGCGGCGTCAGCCTGAACGACTACATGAGCCGCCTGTCGCTCTGCGAACAGGATCGCTCAAACGCGCAAAACGCCCGCAAAATCTACGAAGACCAGATTCAATTCCTGAAAACGCAATTGACCGACTGTCAATCGCTCCGCGACAAACAACTGTCGCAAGCGGCCGACCTGACGCAGTTGAACAAATCAGCCAACGATAACATCAAGGAAACCTTGTCGCAACTGGAACGCAAAGACAAGTACATCAACCTCCTGCAAAATGCCAAAACCCGCGCCGACTCGGTCAACCTGGCCCTGGCGGTCAACCTGACATCTGTCCTGCGCGATGGCATCGAAGACCAGGATGTTGAGGTAAAAGTGGACAAAACAGTGGTGTTTGTCAACCTGTCAGACAAAATGCTGTACCAAAGCGGTAGTTCGACCCTGACGCCGCGCGCGCAGGAGGTGTTGTCGAAAATTGCCCAGATCGTGTCATCCCGCCCTGACCTGGAAGTGATGGTGGAAGGTTACACTGACAATGTGCCCATCAAAAACAACTGCATTGACGACAACTGGGATTTGAGCGTCAAGCGCGCTACGTCGGTCGTTCGCGCCCTGCAAACACAATACAAAGTGGATCCGAATCGCCTGATTGCAGCCGGCCGCGGCCAATACAATACGCTGGCCAGCAACGATACAGAAGCCGGCCGCGCGACCAACCGCCGCACGCGCATTATCATTCTGCCAAAACTTGACCAGTTCTATGATCTGCTCGACCCCAAAAAGGTGCCAACGGGTAAATAAAATTTGAAATTTCAAACAACACATTTCACTTTGTATTTTGAATTTTAAAAATAAAAAGTTTTAAAATTTGAAATTTGAAATATACAATTTGAAATTTGAAAAGTTTTGAGATTTAAAAAATCTTACTGAAAGCCAGACCGAAAAATCGGTCTGGCTTTCGCTTTTTCAGACCTGAATTTCCTAATTTTGCCATCATGGGTTTGGGTTCGTTTTTCAGGATAATTCTCTATCTGATTTTTCTGCCAAAGGTGCAGGACGATCACACGCATCGTTTTCAAAGGATAGAAATGACGGTTCGCCGCTTGCGGACTGCCATCCTTTTTTTGGTGATCATCACGACTGTCGGCACGCTGGGTTATGTACTCATTGAAGGTGTTTCCTGGTTTGACGCCTATTATATGGCCATCATCACCCTGGCTTCAGTTGGCTATGGCGAAGTTTTTCCGATGAGTACGGCCGGGCGTTTGTTCACAACAATCCTGATTATTTCAAACCTCGGACTTTTCACTTACGCCATTTCAACCATCGCGCATGTTTTTGCCGAAGGCGGTTTTTCAAAATTAGTGCTGGAATATTTTATGCTCGAAAGAATACAAAAATTCAAGGGCCACACCATCATTTGTGGTTACGGTCGCCACGCCAAGGAAGTGACGCAGGAACTGTCCAAGCAGGGCATTCAATTTGTGGTGATTGAAAACAGCCCGGACAAAATACACGAGTTGAGCGAAGCGCGTTTCTCTTATATCGAAGGCGACGCCACGGAAGATGCGATTTTGAACGAAGCGGGCATTGAACGCGCAGCCAGCCTTGTCATCACCCTGCCCGACGACTCAGACAACATATTTATCGTCATTTCTGCCCGACAGATTAACCCGAAAATTCGCATCATTTGCCGCGCCACCAATCAGGCCGATGAGGCCAAATTGCTGCGCGCAGGCGCCGATCACGTCGTCATGCCCGAACGCATCGGCGGATTTTATATGGCGACCCTGGTCAACAAACCCGATTTGGTGGAATTTTTCAACCTGATCAGCAATATGGGGCCAGCCAATGTGGTATTTGAGGAATTAGCGGTGAAAGACCTGATGGGCAAGTATCAGGGCCGTTCGATTCAGGATAGTCAGATCGTGACCGAATGCCGAATTCCGGTCGTGGCCGTGCGGCACCCCAACGGTCAGTATGAATTGAACCCACCGCCCAGCACGCCGTTGCAGCCCGATACGCATATTGTGGTGTTCGGAAACCCGGAGCAAATGAAAAAATTCAGGGAAATGGCGCTGGCGAAGCCGACTTAACACAGAGAACGCGGAGTGTTTCACAGAGTACGCAGAGGTTTCATTTTCGCTTTGGTTTTATCTCTGTGTACTCTGTGAAACACTCTGCGCACTCTGTGTTAAAGCATGTTTTTTTATAACACAGAGTGCGCGGAGTGGAACGCGGAGACCACAGAGTACAACATTTCGGGAGTGTTCAGATTTCTGTGTCAGGCACTGCAAAATCATTTGTATGTGTCAATCCGGTCATTAAAATGAATTTTAAGTTGCAAATAAATATTGTTCCAGGACATGATGGATTTACTCCATTGTTCA
>JADZBJ010000172.1 GCA_020852155.1 Saprospiraceae bacterium
ACCTGGGTCGAATGTCGTTGAGTAGTTGTTAGCAAAAGGAGGCTGTCCGGCGCCTGCTGGGCCTTGAGCGTCATTTTGATATGCATCAACTGAAGATGGTGCGAAGTAGTCGTTGAAACCAATGATTGTGTTTGATTCAACGCAAACGCCTGTTGTAGAAACGTTGTAGCTGTAGTTAGCATCACAAGCGCCTGGAGCCAGGTTGATCGTTACATCAGCAGGAACAACCAGGATGCAAGCTTCGTCGTAAGTGATTTCGATTGTCCACTGAGTGAAGCAACCAGCATCGAACAACGCACCGTCGCCAACGCCCAATGTCCAGGTACCGTTCAGGTCATCTGTCAGGCAGTTGGCAGCAATCAGGCTGGCAAAGTTTGTGTAAGGAGATGCGATGATACCTTTGGAAGGCGTATAGGAAAACACGCTGATGTTACCCAGACCATCTGTAGTACCTGCGCCACCCATGCCTTCAGATGAAATAGCCCCTGCATCACTAAAGATGAGGTCAGGAGAGCTCTTCAGCAGGTCGGCAGAGTTACCGCAGCACTCGCCAGCGCCATCAGCGGTTTCTAACAAGCCTGGACGGCTCATCAGACCCATTACAGTGGCGTCAGGCAGTACCATTTTGATGGTCATATCGCCTACCCAGCCACCAGTACCGTCACCGCCTGAGCAGTTGTCGGTGGCGGGAGAACCGCCAGATGCGTCGTGGCTGATGTTAGCAAAAACGCGAACGTTTTTAACCAATTTACCAGCTGGCAGCGATACGCTGAGGGTTTTGGTTGCCATAGAGGCAACAGTACCGTTGTATGCGCCATCCGGGATGGATGTTGCACCAGCGGCAGAACTGAACGTCACTGTTGTCTGAGCCATAAGGCCGGCACACAGCAACGTCAGTACAGACATTAAGCCCGTTTTTAAGAGGGACGTAGTATTTCTTAAATTCATGAGACTACGAATTGAGATAAGAGATTCTTTAAAGAGAAGTAAAAAGATTACAGTTACGACAGCAAGTCTACGACTTCGAAGTAAACCTGTTGCAAGGCATTTTGACGTGCGGGCACATCAAAGCCGGATAACTGTTGAAAGTTAGCATACACTGTATTCACAGCGTCACCAGTTGTTGCGCCCAATTTGATTTGCTCGGCCACAGCTTTCAAAAAGTCAACTTTCATGACTTTGAGGCGGTTGCTTGCACCAGTAGCTGGCGTAACCTTAACTACAGCCGGGCTTGTGATTGAACCTGCTGGAAGACCTGTCTTGTTCGGGCTAACTGTCGAGCTGATAGTACCCTGAATGAGTACGAGAGCCTGTTGTTGAGAAACCCAGGTCTGAGCAGAAAGGCCAGCTGCACCGAAGAAGCTCACCAGAGCAAACAGGGCAACGAGTAAAAGAGTCTTTCTTTTCATGTTGTGTTAGAAAATTTGTGAGTAGATGATGATATTTAAATTTTTATGTTCAAAGGCACGAGCCTGCAAAAAATTTCAATTTTTGTTAAACGACAAAAGGACAGCAGGCTTAACCTGATATCCAGTACGTGTTCCAAACTTACAATTTTGGGGAAAGTAAAAAGTTGAAGATCATTTCATGAGTTTGTAACGCGTACGGGAAATTTATGATTAACCCTGAATGGGCAGATACAAAACAACAAGAAACGTACCAAACAGGCATCGCTAAATGTTAAAGTTGCATAAGTTGCAGAAAAGACGAGGAGGACACCCGAAATATGCCCTCAAGGCAAGAAAACAACTTTTACACGAGATTAAAGGAAAGGATTAAAGCACAGGTTTCCCATTTGCTGTGCAAACGTAAAATTTTTTTTTCAAAACATGCCTACAACCACTGAATCTTTTGTGCAAGAATTCTTTTACGGTTGTTTTAACGCAGAACCGGGGGTGTTTTGCCTTCCTATAGGACTATTTACCGGACACCGAAGCCTAATTATAATGTAATTACACCTTGTATCAAGGTATAATTAATGCCACCGTAATGATATTTCCATTTTCAGCCTGATACGCCACCCGGTATGCCCCTGAAGGCAAATATTCGACGCCCATCACAACGCTACCAGTTGTATTGGGTTGCTGCAAGACCAACTGACCATGTGAATTATAAACGAAAAATTGGCCGTTGGAGTCATTAACCTCGAACCGGACTAACGAGCAAGCTGGATTAGGCATTACGGTCATGACTAATGATGAGGCCACATGTTCTACCGTATTAACCAAACCTGCCAGCGTTGATGTGGTATTGGTTGATACCGGGGCATTGTAATCGAAAAAAATATGCGCCGTATTACGAAGCGGCATACCCAACGGTAACTGCTCAACGGGCGCCACACTATATTGAATGAAACCGTGGCTTCCTGGTTCATCAAGCGATTGTGGCGGCAACTGTATATTATTAAATGAGAACTCAATAATACCCAGGCCTCTCATACTCCAGGTATATGGGTGAGAAGATGCCAGTACTCGAAAAGTTCCAGGATCAAAACCAGTTTGTAAAGAGTCCAGTATGCGAACTATGGTCGCCGGGTAATTACCCGTATTTTGAAAACGCACGGTGTAAACGACCGGCGTTTTATCTGCCAGCTGATTCAGGGTCAGATAGCCAGCTGGTTCGGCTTGCTTGTCATTTGGGTCGAAAGCCCCCACGACGTTATCACACCTTATATATATGTTATCCGCCGGTGCGATGTCATTGCCCAGGGCCGTGATACTCGCGTGGAGACAGACTTCCGTGCCCAGTGGAATGCTGGATAAAGTTAGAAAGTCAATC
Source organism: Saprospiraceae bacterium (assembly GCA_020852155.1). Classification (GTDB taxonomy): domain Bacteria; phylum Bacteroidota; class Bacteroidia; order Chitinophagales; family Saprospiraceae; genus M3007. The sequence goes on from JADZBJ010000172.1 coordinate 2,779, forward strand.
CAGAAACTGCCCGAAGCATCAGCGGAAACAGCGCCGGGCTGCCAAACCAGTTTGCCGGGCGCTTGAGATACAGGCTGCTGCGATACATCAGCCACATCCAGCATATCCATCGGATATTCGAGCGTTACCTCAACATTTTCGGCAGGCATTGGAACATCATTTTTCCAGTCCAGAAAATAACGCGTAACAAATCCCGGACGCAGTGGTGCTGCATTGACCACCCGAACAGACACGTCGCGAGCATCGGGGTTCAGCGATAAAGCGAAATCAATACCGGTGCCAGGCACACCAGTCGTGACAGACGGCGGTGTCACGGCCCAGTAATTTTTCGGCGGTACGGCGGTGATATCTTCTTGTGCGAGATTGCTCAACAACTCATACGTGCCATTTGAACGGGTTTGCCCATAAGTGCCGCTGGTCAATGACTTTACGATCACCCCGGACTGTAAGGGTTCGCCGGCATCCAGTGTCTGGTTATTGTTGGCATCGAAATATACTTTGCCAGAGACAGTCTGCATACCCAGTTCGGATAGCGAGCGTTTCCAGATGCCACCTCCTTGAGTGGAGGCGAATAAATAACCATTATGAACGGCAATGTATTGAACCTTGCGGCTCGTCAAACCTTCATTCCAGGCAGTCCAGGTTAGTCCGTTGTCTTGTGACAGGAAAATTCCATATCTAGAAGCCGTTATTAAATAGTTGCCTACCCTTGATAATCCATTTAATGGCTTGTCCCCAAAAGGCAACCCTGCTGTTTTAAGATCAATAAATGACCACGTTTGGCCACGGTCGCGAGAAATAGACATTTTTTCACCAAACAAGCCACTAAACAACATAAACACATCGTCACTGACTATAAAATCCCCCCAACTTGTCCAGTTAGGGTTCGGATCTATTGGGGCAGGAGTTCCGATTTGCAACCAACTATTTCCAGCATCGGAAGAAGCGAAAATGCCGGAGGTTTGGTAAATATAAATTACTCCTGCATCAACAGCAATCTTGTCATGGATGCCCGGAGGATACATCATGGGTTGAAAAGTCAGTCCATTATTATGTGAAACAAACAAATCCATCCCGGAAAAAAAGTTAGCAATACCGACTACTTTACCACCGGCAAATTCAAGTGAAAGTACGTTTGA